>NZ_DATIRM010000366.1:0-7786 GCF_035469765.1 Psychrobacter sp. | reverse complement strand
ATTACAGGGATCAATTCAGGTGCCAATCTTGGTCAGGATGTATTGTTTTCAGGTACCTTTGGCGCAGCATTAACCGCTCAGTTATTTGGCGTACCGGCTATTGCGACCTCATTAGTAGGCGGTGGGGCAAAAGGGAATGGGCAAGAATGTATCAGCCATTATCAACTGGCAGCAAATGAGATTATTAAGTTATTAACAGATACGCCCATATTGGATATTTGCAAAAATTTGCCCTATCACGTATTAAACGTTAATATTCCTGATGTCAGTAATGCTAATGAGATTAAAGGTCGCAAAATTACAACTTTGGGACACAGAAAAATAGCGCGTCCTGTACACCATGTGATTGATCCTCGCGGGCGAGATGCATATTGGTTGTCACTACGCAAGCGTCAGGATGTATTGCTAGACAGTATCGACATTCAGTCATCTGAAGCTAATATGACCGATGATCAAGCGGTTGCTGCGGGTTACATCAGTCTATCGCCTGTGCGCTTGCATCATACGCCAACAGCGGCGCTTGAGAGGCTCTCGGCGTTAATGCTGTAAATTGACTTATTTATCAGTGGTATCATTAATCAGTGCTAGTTTTATAAATGCGAATTTTTGATAAATAGTTGCATTAGTGCTGAAAGCGATGGTAGCTAACAAGATATTAGAAAAATCATTTATTATCAAATGATTGATGGTATATGAAAACTTAAACGGTATAACAATTAGCAAAATGCTTGTGAGTCACACAAGGAGTTTGTGCGTAACACAAAGAATAGGAAATCTTGTATGAAGAAGTTTATTGCTGGATCGCGCTTTATCACAGTGGCATTGATGGGCACAATGGCTGCTGCCACAGTAACGATGGTAGGCTGTGCTACTAAGCCCACTTACCAATCAGCCAATCAAGCCGGACCTAAGATTATTACTAATAATCAAGGGGTGCCTAACTATCATCGTGTGCAGCGCGGCGATACGGTTAGTCAAATTGCCTCGCGCTATCGTCTCAACTATCGCCAAATTGGTGCACTCAATGGCTTAGATAGCAAATACACCATTTATAGTGGTCAGTGGCTCAAGTTATGGCAAGGTGAGCCGGTACGCGCGACCAGTAACAGTAACTACAATGCTTCATCTGTACCTGTACAACCTACTTATACACCGCCTGTAACAAGCACACCTAACTATTCACAAAATCCTGTTTATGAAGTGACTGCCAATGCAACTTCAGGCTATGAGTATCCCACTCGTAACCAAGTAACACGCAATTTTGATGCGGCATCTAGCACGATGGGTATGTGGTTTGCTGGTAGCGTTGGTGATCCGGTGCAGGCAAGCCAATCAGGTACGGTTCTTTATTCGGGTAATGGTCTGCCAGAATATGGCAACCTGATTATGATTCGCCATAGTGACAACTATATCACTGCCTATGCGCATAACAGCCAGCTGTTGGTTAAAGAGGGCGATAGTGTTCAGCGCGGTCAACGTATTGCCAATATGGGCAGCAGTGGTCAGACCAATCAAGTAGGATTAGAGTTCCAGGTACGCTTAAATGGTAATCCTATCGATCCAAGAGCAGTATTAGGGCGTTAAATTTCTTATTGCTTGGTTATTAAATGGAATTATCTAAGCCACATTGCCACATTACTTACGGATACTTGAGACTTCTTATGCGATTAAACAAACACTACCTTGCTTTTTTCCCTGCCTTAGTGATGGTTGGCTGTACCAGTCAGCAGGCAATGCAGCAGCCTAATAAGCCGGTTCGTCAAGGTAATGTGCAAATTACCCAGACCCAAACCATTCAAGTGAAGCCGACTCCCGTACCTGTCGTTAAACCGACGCTGATTGCCAAGCCAAGCTACAATAGTTTCTCTGATTGGAAGACTGATTTTTCTATGCGTGCGATTTCGTCTGGTCATGATGCGTCGACAATACGTCGACTGCTTGATTCTGCATATTTAAATCAGCAAGTCATCTCGCTTGATTCAGGACAGCCAGAGTTTTCTAAAATGCCATGGGACTATGTCGATTCTGCGGTATCAGATGGACGTGTCAGTACAGGTAAGCGTAAGTTCGCCGAGCAACGCACGTATCTATCGCAGTTACAGTCGCAATATGGGGTTAATGCAGAGATCGTTGCTGCGATTTGGGGCATGGAGTCCTCATACGGCGTAGTAACGGGTAATAGTAGTATTCCAAGCTCGCTTGCAAGCCTTGCTTATGATGGTCGCCGCCAAGAGTTTGCTGAAACTCAGTTGTTATCATTAGCGACACTGTTGCAGCGTGGTGATGTGTCTTGGTCACAGCTAGACGGCTCTTGGGCGGGTGGCATGGGACAAACACAGTTTATCCCTGATACGTGGCTTAAGCACGGAGTCGATGGCGATGGTAATGGTCACCGTAACCCATGGTCAACGGGTGATGCTTTGGCGTCTACCGCCAACTATCTGAGTAATTCAGGGTGGGTACATGGTTTAGCGCCATTTTACGAAGCGATTGTCCCGTCGTCATTTGATTATTCATTGGTCGGTACCAAACAGCCTGCTGCTAGATGGGCGGCAATGGGTGTCGATACCATAGCCGATGTGAATTTGGATGCTAACACCCAAATGGAGCTATGGCTGCCAGCTGGTAAAGAGGGTCCAGTACTGCTTTTAAGCCCAAACTTTGATGTCATCAAGGTCTACAATAATTCATCAAGTTACGCGCTTGGTGTTAGCTTATTGGGTAAGGCGCTTGCCGGACAAGGTGGCTTGCAAAAGTCATGGCCGCGTTATGAGCGTCCGTTATCGACGTCTCAAGTACGCAATTTACAGCAGCGTTTGACCAGTTCAGGCTATGATACAAAAGGTGCAGATGGTATCGTGGGCACCAATACTCGTAAGGCGTTCCAGCGTTGGCAATCAGACAACGGTCAAACTCCAGATGGTTTTATCACTCAGCGTAGCGCATCTTCATTAGCGGGATGGTGAGACAAATTAAAATTTTTATTTTTGGACCATCGCTATTTGCGGTGGTTGTTTAAAAATAACAACATTAATGAATAAAAAAACTCCGTTCAATAACGGAGTTTTTTTATTATATGAGAATGACAGTAGCAGTTTAGATGTTTAGACAAGCATTCTAAATTCAAATAATTCAAATTCAGCATTATCTGTCATAATATCTTCATCTACGTTTGCTGTAATCGCACCAATAACGGCGCTCACTTTAGGTTGGCGCGTTTCCTTATTGAGTAATCTCCAATCACCAAGGACATAGCGAGTTTTACCCTCATTACTTTGGTGGATTTCAGGACGATGGGTGTGACCATGTAGTAGGGCGTCAAAGTGATAAATAGCTTTTTTCACTGCTGCTTCATTAACATCCATGATATGCGCCGCTTTATTGGCATTATTCTGCTGGCTTTTTTGGCGCATTTTATCGGCGATAGCCAAGCGTTTCTCTAACGATTTATTAAGAAGATACCACTGAGTCAGACGATTGCGCATCACTTTACGAAAAAACTGATATTTTTTATCATCGGTACAGAGTGCATCGCCGTGCTCTAGGCGATAAATCTGTTGTCCGACAGATAAATCATAAGGCTCGTAAATCAACTCGCCACCGAATATATTGCAAAACGGTTGCCCTAACAAAAAATCACGGTTGCCATGCATGACCAAAATCTCGCAACCTTCGACACGCAGCTTTTTTAATTTCAAAATAAGCGGTGTAAGCCAATGCACTTGCCTTTGTTCTTCCGATAAAGACAAATAAAAATCATCACCGAGCCAGACTTCAAACCAATCACCTAAGATAAATAGACGTTTGAGCGCAGGCAAGGCAAGGCAATCATCAAGCAGCGCCAAAAAAGCCTGCACTAAGGCAGGCTCTTCAGACGATAAATGCAAATCGCTAATCAAAACTTGCCGCACTTCATGAGGGCGGGTCGTTATAAGATGATTAAAAATTTGCATTTACCTTTATCCTTATAATTTCAAGCAGTAACATATTATAAGCGTTTACTGAGTAATGGCTATTAAATAACGATTACTGAGTGATGATGGTCGCTGATTTAATAACCACTGGCTCTGTTGGTACGTCTGCGTGCATACCAAAACGACCAGTTGGAACACCTTTCATTTTTTCGATAACGTCCATACCGCTTGTTACTTTACCGAATACAGTATAGCCCCAGCCTTGCATGTTTTTGCCAGAATGGTTTAAGAAGTCGTTGTCTTTTACGTTAATAAAAAACTGGCTGGTCGCTGAATGTGGGTCTTGCGTACGTGCCATCGCAATCGTACCAGCATCATTTTTCAGACCGTTATCCGCTTCGTTTTCCACGGGCTTATTGGTCGCTTTTTCATTCATCTCAGCGTCCATTCCACCGCCTTGAATCATAAAGCCATCAATGATGCGATGGAAAATCGTGCTGTCATAATGACCAGATTTTACATAGTTTAAAAAGTTTTCAACGGTTTTTGGTGCTTTTTCTTCGTTGAGTTCGATGGTGATTGCACCCATACTGGTTTCAAGTTCTACTACTGGTGGCATGTCTACCATGGGATATTCCTTATTGATTGCAGCGTCTGAATCAACACTGTCGTGAGTGGTGGATAAAAAGTTATGGCTAGTCTAACGGCTTTTTTATCCTGTGTCATGTATCAGGCTGTTAATGCCTTTGCAAAAGCTGATAGAATAACGCAACTTTACCCATTTCTAAACGATTTTGACAAAAAATAATCATAGCTTGGCGTTTATAACCCACTGTTTTTATAACCCAAATTTTTGTAAATTGGCTTAAACTTAATGGCTGAGGCTTGTTTTACGATATCGTTTTACTTTATTAAATATTTTGAATTTTCCATGAGGCGTGATGGCACGCCGCATGAATTGACCATTTGCGTTAGGAGCAATGCCCGATGAGTGAGCACTCAAGCAACCATGTACGAAAAGACGAACAAAAGAATGATTTTATTCGTAATATGATCCGTGACGATGTTAGCGCGCAGAAATACCAGCAAATCGTCACGCGTTTCCCGCCTGAGCCAAACGGCTATTTGCATTTGGGTCATGTTAAAGCTATCAGTCTAAATTTTGGGGTGGCAAAAGAGTTCGGTGGTGTCTGTAACCTACGTTTTGATGACACCAACCCAACCGCAGAAAAGCAAGATTATATTGATAATATCAAAAATGATGTGAAATGGCTGGGCTTTGAATGGGCAGGTGAGGCGCTGTATACGTCAAGTTACTTTGATCAGTTATATGCGTCGGCAGTAAAGCTCATTAAACAAGGCGATGCTTATGTAGATTTGCAGTCACCTGAGCAAATCAAAGAAAGTCGTGGTTCATTTAATGAAGTGGGCACAGCGTCACCATATCGTGATGCTAGCGTCGAAGAAAACCTGCAACTTTTTGATGATATGAAAAATGGCAAATACACTGAAGGTAAAGCGATATTGCGCGCCAAGATTGATATGGCAAGCCCAAACATGAACATGCGCGATCCAGTTATCTACCGTGTTATGCATCAAGCGCATCACCAAACCGGTGATAAATGGTGCATCTATCCAATGTATGACTTTGCGCATCCGCTATCTGATGCGATTGAAGGTATTACCCATTCGTTATGTACGTTAGAGTTTGAAGACCATCGTCCATTTTATGATTGGGTAGTAGAAAAAGTAGGCTTTGAACAACCGCCACATCAGTATGAGTTCTCTCGTCTAAATGTTGACCATACCATGACCAGTAAGCGCAAATTAAAGCAGCTGGTTGATGAAAATATCGTCAGTGGTTGGGATGATCCGCGTATGCCGACGATTGCGGGCATGCGTCGCCGTGGTTATACGCCAGAAGGCTTACGTGACTTCTGTGAGCGCGTAGGTGTGACGAAAGTAGATAGCGTCGTTGACTTTCGTTTATTAGAATTTAGCATTCGTCAGTCATTAGAGACGACTACAGCGCGTGGTATGGCTGTACTTAAGCCATTAAAAGTGACGATTACCAACTTTAGCGAAGCTGTTAGCAGCTGGGAAACTGAAAAAGCGGATAGCGTTAATGCGCGTTTTGACGATGCCACTCAAACACTATGGTTGACGCAGCCAAATCATCCTAATGTTGATATGGGTGAGCGTGAGATTCCTTTCACTGATACCTTATATATCGACCAAGGTGATTACGAAATTGAACCGCCAGCAGGTTATAAACGTTTATCACCAGAAAAAAACGAGATTCGTCTGCGTAATACCTATGTGTTGGCAGTGACTGAGCATATTCTAGATGATGCTGGCAATGTCATTGAGTTAAAAGCGACGATTGATTCTGCGACATTAGGAAACAATCCTGAAGGTCGCAAGGTTAAAGGCGTCATTCATTGGGTATCAGCCAGCCACGGCGTGCCTGCCACCGTGCGCATGTATGAGCAGTTATTTAGTGTCGAAGACCCAAGTAGCGTCGCTGACGTTCATCAAGCGCTAAATCCTAACTCATTGATTGAGCTACAAGCCGTGGTTGAGCCATCGCTTGCCAATGCTGACGCTGGTACGCGTTTCCAGTTTGAGCGAGAAGGCTATTTTATCGCTGATAGTGAAGCTCACAGCAGCGATAAGCCGGTCTTTAATCAAATTGTTAGCTTACGTGATAGCTATAAACCCGCTTAATTTATAAAAGTTAGCATCGCTAATGTTTATTTAAGATATTACTGAACAATAGTAGTTTGCAATCTTGCCCATTTCTAGTACGCTAGGGATGGGCCTTTTTGTGAATAAGTATAAATTTTAATAGTAGATGGTGAGGATATTAGAATGGCAAAGTTTTTAAACAGTAGTGGTACAACCTATCATTTAGAAGAACTGATTAAAAATGCGTCTGATAGGCTAATTATCATTAGCCCATATTTAAAGCTAAATGAGCGTATCAAAGAGCTGTTAGAAGACCGAAATCGTCTGAAAATTGATATCCGTATCGTTTATGGTAAAAATGATTTGCACCCAGAAGAAATCAACTGGCTTAAAAATCTGACTTTTATTCGTACTAGCTTTTGCAAAAATCTACATGCGAAATGTTATTTGAACGAAAATGAGTGCATCATTACCAGTTTGAATCTTTATGAGTTTAGTCAGGTGAATAATAATGAAATGGGCGTGCTGATTTACCGTAATGAGGATGCCAAACTTTATGCCGACACTTATGAGGAAGCCCAGCGTATCATTCGTATCAGTGATGAAGTCAGAATGTCACTTGAAAAAGTAACCGATTCTGATAGTAATGCTGATAGCAAGACTAAGTCTAATTCTTCCTCTCAAACCAATCCTGTAAGTAACGTTACCAGTCCTTCTGAGACACCTAATTATTCTAAGCTAACGACGGCGAAGCTTGCTAAAGAGCTGGGCTTTAAGACGCAAGAATTAAACGATAAATTACTGGCAGCGGGATACTTGCAAGAGCAAGAAGGGGAGTTGTTATTAACAGATGCTGGACGTGCTGCAGGTGGTACCAGTAAGCGTGGTAAATTTGGTGAGTTTTGTCTGTGGGATTCAGGGATGGTCGTTTAATCATTGCATAAATTGATACTAAGTCGTCACTAGGACAATAATAATGTTAAATATGATCGCCGGTCAAAAAGCCAAATTTACTGAGGTTGGCGTTACGCAGCAGTTTACCTTGATTGCAGAGCTCACAGCAGGCGCTACCGTGATAGATGTAGCGTGCTTTGGGCTAGATGCACAACAAAAGCTGGTAAGCGATGATTATATGGTATTTTATAATCAGCCAAAAACGTCCTGTGGCGCTATTAGTTGGCGGT
>NZ_DATIRM010000365.1:0-4706 GCF_035469765.1 Psychrobacter sp. | reverse complement strand
ACCGTTTCACGCTCACCAATAGCACGGTACTGGGTCACGCTATTCTCGACATGTACCAGACCTAACATCGCAAATGGAAATGGCTCTTTGACCATCATGTTCATCTGTAGCGTCTGTGATAGTACCGAAAAATAGGTAATGGGTACATGACCATTATCGGCAAAGCCGCATATTTTACGATAATCATCCAGATTGTTTTGATCAATGTGCAAGTCGTCCACATAATACGTCGATTGCGGCAACTCATCGCGGCCAACTTTACCACTGTTACCGATTGGCAATAAGCTTTTGACGATATTAGCGTAGGTGGTATGTGCTTTCGGCAATGCATCGTAATGTTTGTCTGACATAATAAATCCTAAGTAGGGCTTGAGCAGTTTTTTGGTGGCAGTAAATATGCTATGAATGCGGTAATTAAAATATAGGATAAAACCATAAAATAGACGCAACTTATATATAGCAGCTATTTTTAATAGATATTAATCGCAGCTTCTTGAAGGGAAAAACCCTTTCGCTTATTAGTACTGTGTTTTTATCATAAAAAAGCCACCCTTGGGCAGCTTTATTACAATTTATCAGCAATTTTTTCGTAAGCATATGTGAGGTAATTTAGATACCTTGTTTAATCAGGATAACTAAATACCTTTTTTGACTCAACTATACACAATAGTCATCGAATATGAGGACAATTATGCACCCAATAGGCTTTGACCGCAAACGCGAACAACGTTACCATTTAGACCACCAGAAGCAGGCGATGCAAACCATGCGATAGTTTCTGCAACGTCGACTGGCAAGCCGCCTTGGCTCATCGAGTTCATACGGCGACCCGCTTCACGAATAGCAAATGGAATGGCTTCGGTCATTTGTGTTTCGATAAATCCTGGCGCAACTGCATTGATGGTCATGCCTTTTGCATTGGCTTCTAACTGCTTGGCGGTCGCATTTACCAAACCAATAACACCTGCTTTCGAGGTTGCATAGTTGGTTTGACCCAAGTTGCCAGCGATACCTGAGATTGATGACACACAGACGATACGTGCATCATCTTTTAATGCGTCATTATCTAGTAAGTAGCGGTTAATTTTAGCGATACTACCCAAATTGATATTGAGCACCATATCCCACTGTTTCTCATCCATATTTGCCAATGTTTTATCGCGGGTGATACCAGCATTATGAATCACTGAATCTAAACCACCACGTTTTTGCGCAGCTTCTGCGATTTCTTTACCAGCGTCATCGCTAGTAATATCAACCGTCAAAACAGAACCACTAATTTCGCTAGCAACTTTTTGCAAATCTGCTTGCTGCTGCGGTACATCTAAACAGATAACATGCGCGCCTTCACGAGCCAAAACGCGGGCAATCGCTTCACCAATACCGCGACTTGCACCAGTGACTAGCATGGTTTTGCCACCTAATGGCTGATTCCAATCGACATCGACATCGGCATTGGTACCTGTACCAATACGTACCACTTGTCCTGATACATAGGCTGAACGAGCTGAGGTAAAAAAGCGTAAGGTCGAATCTAGGTTTTGCTCAGCGCCTTTTGCAACATAGACAAGCTGTGCAGTGATACCACGCTTAAACTCTTTACCAACCGATTTGACAAAACCTTCAAGAGCACGCTGCGCCAATGCCGCTTCGATATCTGCCAACGCTTCTGGTGGACGACCAATCACAATCACGCGACCTGACTTTTCGACACGGCGTGCGACACTATGAAAAAACTCGTACACTTGCTTAAGCTCATCAGCATTGCTGATATTGCTGGCATCAAATAATAAAACTTTGAACTTGTCATCACTGCCGGTATTGGCTTTGGCTTTAATACCGGCGCCCGATAGTGCATCTTTTACGTCATCACCACTGTTTACAAAGACTTCAGTATGCAGCTCTGACAAAATACGAGCTACTGAGGCGCTGACTGCATTGTCGTCGCCATTAGCACGACCAACCAGCACACTACCACGTACCAGAGGCTGTCCACTATCAAAGCGGTCAAGCTCTACAGGCATTGGTAAGCCTAGATTCTTTGCAACCTTTTTACCAATAGACGACTGAACGAAATCACCATAACGGTCTGACATAACTTAATCCTTTAATTAATAAGTAAAATAGTAGTAATCAAAAATGTAATACATCTACTGTAAAATGCGCTCGCAATAAAATGCATCTATTATAAAACGCCATTAGCATCATCATATATCAATAATAAATACTGAGTAAATGGGTTAAAAACGCTCTTAACTATACACATCCATGCCAAACAAGTCCAAAAATCACTAATGTCTATAACGATATGTAGACAAGCCAGTATACAAGACGACTTCTTTTTCTGGCATTAAAGACTTTTTGTTTGTGCTAAAATAAGACCTATAAGTTATGGCAAACGCATTTATTGATAACAATATATTATCAAATCTACCGTTATGCAATGCTTTAAATCAGTACCAGCCAGTCTATATCGCTATTACCTATGGCTGCTAACGCTGCAGTGTCTATAGTTAAGCGTCACATCGTTTGCTAAAGATATACAGTAAGGCTATAAAAAGCGTCTTATGCTGTATAGCGATAATGTGTAATATATTGCGCAACAAATAGTAATACGTATCTAAGGTATGTCTGAGCTATTTTAGGTACTTTTGTTTTTTAGCGACTTGCGTGTGTTTAAGTTGTGTGTGCTCGAAAATTTTTAGGCCTTTTTAGAATAAAGACTCTTATGGTTTAAATACTTTTTTATTGACAGTCCCCTTTTCTACCCATATTTTTTAAGGATAATATTATGAGTAACAAAAACAACCATTCAGATAGCCCTGTTATCAAAAGCACTGTGGTAAGAGCCAGTGATGCAAAAAGCACAGATAGTGCTGCTGATAAAGCGGCAACTAAAGAAGCAAATAAGCCAACTGTGATTGATACTGCTGTGAAATCAGATGCTACTGACGCTAAAAAGGCTGATACCAAAGCAGTAGAGCCGAAAGCTGACAACACTAAAAAAGAGACTTCAGCTAAAGACAGCAAAACTACGGCGAGTAAAGATGATAATGCAGCTAAAGAAAGCAGTGCTAAAAAAGAAGCAGCTAAAAAACTAGAAGCAGCTCCAGCGAAGAAAACAAGCACTGCTGCCAAAAAATCCAGCACGACCAAGCTTAGCGTAGGTCAGAACCGCGTAGCTATCCTAGGTGGTAACCGTATCCCGTTTGCACGCTCAAATGGCGCTTATGCTGATGTCAGCAACACCGATATGTTAACCGCTGCGTTAGATGGTTTGGTTGAACGCTTTAACTTGCAAGACGAAAAAATCGGTGAAGTGGTTGCTGGCGCGGTCATGAAGCTAAGCCGCGATATCAACCTGACTCGTGAAGCAACATTGAATACCGCGCTTAACCCACATACCCCAACGTATGATATCTCTCAAGCTTGTGGTACTGGCTTGCAGGCGACGTTTGCTTCTGCTAATAAAATCGCCCTTGGTATCATTGATTCAGCGATTACAGGTGGTGTTGATACGACCTCTGATGCGCCTATTGCTGTTGGTGACGGCTTACGTAAAGTATTGATTAAATTGGGCGCGGCTAAAGACAACAAACAACGTCTAAAAGCATTGATGGGTCTAAATCCAAAAGACTTACTTGATACTCCGAAAAATGGTGAGGCGCGTACTGGTTTATCAATGGGTAACCATCAAGCGATTACCACACTTGAGTGGAACATCAGCCGTGAAGCGCAAGATGAGCTTGCCTTTAATAGCCATCAAAACCTAGCACGCGCTTATGATGAAGGCTTCTTTGATGATTTAATCACCCCATACAAAGGTTTGACTCGCGATAATAACTTACGTCCAGACACGACTTTGGAAAAGCTTGCTAAGCTAAAGCCTGCCTTTGGTAAAAAGAATGCCAAGCCAACCATGACAGCGGCTAATTCTACCCCGCTTACTGATGGTGCATCTTGCATCCTATTGGGTACTGATGAGTGGGCTGAAGCACATGGTCTAAAACCATTGGCTTATATTGTTCATCAAGAAACAGCCGCTGTTGACTTCATTGGTAAATCTGGTGATACAGAAGGTCTACTGATGGCGCCAGCTTATGCCGTACCACGTATGCTCGAACGCGCTGGTTTGACGCTACAAGATTTCGATTTTTATGAAATCCATGAAGCCTTTGCTTCACAAGTATTGTCAACGCTTGCTGCATGGGAAGATGAGAAGTTCTGTGAAGAGCGTTTAGGTCTTGATGCGCCACTAGGCTCTATCGATCGTAGCAAGCTAAACGTCAATGGTTCTTCACTTGCCGCAGGTCATCCATTTGCTGCAACCGGTGGTCGCATCCTAGCTACTGCTGCTAAACTACTGGATCAAAAAGGTTCAGGTCGTGTGCTGATTTCTATCTGTGCTGCTGGTGGTCAAGGTGTGACTTGTATCTTAGAAAAATAAGCTTGATCACTTTTAAGTTAAAAAGATACGCTGACTTATTATTTTAGTCAGCACATATCTATCAATAAAAAAATGCCCTTTAATTTATTTAAAGGGCATTTTTTATTGTCTGTACTTTGTTATGATAGAAATGACCTAGATAACAGCCTCTTAAAAAAGCCGATACGCAAAACAAAGGTAATATTTATGGGTAAGACAAAAGTTTTATTAAGAAAAATGAGGCAAGTCATTTTTGGCTCTGAAAAATTGGTGATGACAG
>NZ_DATIRM010000364.1:0-2319 GCF_035469765.1 Psychrobacter sp. | reverse complement strand
ACAGCAGCACATTCTACCAATGGTGCAAATATACGCTAATTCCAAGTCTTAAAACCAAATGTGTGATTGTCATGGATATGAGCGAGGATCAAGCAAAGCACTGCTTTGCCCGAGTGCAAGACGAGAGCTATGCTCGAGTGACTCGGTTTCATAAGAATAAGCGTATTCAAAAACTCCTCAACAGGCATGGCCATCGTATTTTATACCCATGGCATAAAATACAAATACTATAAATGCCACAATTACAGGGGTGAAAATCCAAATGGCGACATTGATCAATAATGAAGACAATATGCCACTAAATAACGTGGTATGAGGCGAGATAAAGTCTGTCACAACATCAATCGCCCGCTTAGCAATCGGAAATAGTAGCGTGCTGACCGCCAAGATATAGTTGTATTTGGCAAAATCAGGATTGCTCGTTAGGACGATAGTGTAAAACCCTATTAAAAAGGCAGCACTCAATACCCAACATTTGAGGGTATAGCTTAAACGAATCATATCGCATCTTCCTGAAGCCTGCCATGTTATTCATGAACAGTAGAAAATTGACCATTTTCTATAAATAAATTCTAAATAATGAATATATTATATATGTTGTATTATGAATGTATTTTGCAAGTAAACAATTTTCTTTAACTGGCTAAAACAGATAGGTGAGAGAAGATGGTGTGTTTTTTCGTCTAAGAATGAACGTTTAATGGCTATTTATTTAAAATAAAGACCAATACTGCGCTCAAGATGACAGTGCTTGCTACTATAAAAGTTAAAGTGATTGGCTCGGATAACACTAATACGCCGAGTAGCGCTGCAAGCACAGGCACACAAAGCTGTATAACAGCCGCTTGGGTGTTTTTTAATAAAGGCATTGCTATATACCAGATGCTATAGCCGATGCCAGAGGCAACTGCTCCTGATGCACATCCCAGCCATATTCCTTCCATGGTGATACTGTCCATATGGATGAGCGGCACGCCCAAACTGCCTTGATATATAAAACCAATGCCCAGCAATATAGGTATCGCTACCAGACTTCTAATGAAATTAAAACCTGTGGCTCGCAGCGGTGAGGCGCAGGTCTTGCCGCGTATACTATAAGTACCCCATGCCACGCCGCTGACAGCCATCAGCATGGCAGCGAGTAATGAGGGCATCGCGGTCGACGGTAGCATCAAATATACAAATCCTGCGATAGCAATAATAAAGGCAACCCATTGCACAGCGCTTAAGGTTTCTTTTTTATAAATACCCCAACTAATCATGGTGAGCTGAACGGCTGAAAATAAAATCAGCGCCCCAGTGCCAGTCTCAAGCTCCACATAGGCAATTGAAAAACACAGCGCATAAATAACTAAGCTTATGCTACTCAGCCAACTCCCTTTTTCACTTAATATCTTGTCATTGAAAGGATGGCTAAGTTTCGATGTGCGATGTCGTAAGTAGTAGAACTGAGTTGCCATGATAATACCCAAGCAGACAGCAGCGCTTGATAGGCGAACAATAGTGAAGCTCAAAGCGTCTATGTAACCCTCTGCTAATGCCATCCTACACAACAGAGAGTTTGCTGCAAAGGCTATTAACGCAATCAGTGTATACAATGTGACTTTCAAAAATAATTCCTACAATCAGTAAGTGAGTTTTTGCATAAAATAGAACAGCTTTAGATAGAGTGGTTTTGATGCCATCATTAAAAATAATAACAAGGGAAGAAATATGGATTGGGCAAGTATTCTTATTCATGACACAACATGGGCATTTGCTGCTGAGATATTGATACGTGTCATTGTCATGTTTGTGCTGATCATTTCATTTTTGCGCTTTACCGGCAAGCGCGGCGTTCGTCAGCTATCCATCTTTGAGCTTACCATCATCTTGTCACTCGGTTCTATCGCAGGTGACCCGATGTTTACTGAAGATTTGCCGATTATCCAAGCGGTATTAATCATGAGCACGGTGATATTACTTTATCGGCTCTGTACATGGGGTATGATGAAATATCAGCCTTTCGAAGATTTGCTAGAGGGGAAGTCCTTATATATCGTCGAAGATGGGATGTTGGTACACGATAAAATAGCAGAAGGGAAAATGTCACATGATGAGTTTTTTGCAGAAATGCGCCAACAGGGAGTCGAACATCTAGGTCAGGTTCGTACGGGTTTGCTTGAAACCGATGGTAATTTTAGTCTGTTGTTATATCCACCTGAGGACACATGTTATGGTTTGCCACTTTTTCCTAAGCAGTATCAGGCGGTTGAACAGGTAGAATCAGGAGTATATTACGCTTGTATGTATTGCGGACATCTCGAGTTTATCTCTGAT
>NZ_DATIRM010000363.1:0-2916 GCF_035469765.1 Psychrobacter sp. | reverse complement strand
CGCCCGACTGCTTGCGGATTGCCACTAGCTTTAGCAAGAATAGCTTGCCACAGCTCATCGTAATCAATACTAAGCAACGTACTGAGCTTTTCTGTGATACGTTGACCACGAGTGGCGCGGCTGTCTTGTAATTGTTGTAAGGTTGCGTGCATTTTTTCGCGATCACTAAAATCAAGCCCCAGTACATGGATAATTTTATTAGTAGATTTATTTTTACCGTAGCCGCCGCTCAAGGTATGCTCACAGCTGATTTCTACGCCATTGATAAGGGTGATATCGCATGCATCAGCCACGGCGCGCGCCTCGTTAATACCAAGCAAGGTATCATGATCGGTCAAAGCCAATACATTGATACCAGCGCTATGGGCGCGTTGTACGACTTCTGCCGGCGCATAAGTGCCATCAGAGCAAGTACTGTGGCAATGTAAATCGATTTTCATAAAGCAAGCCTTAGGGTTTTGAATATTTTTGAATAAAATAGGATTAAAAGCGCCAAAGCAGGTCATATCAGAGGATTATAGCGTTGATTGCTTTTTTTTGGCGCAGTAGACGTGTAAACTAGCGCATACGTTTTAGTTGGACATTTTATTTGCCATGAAAGCCTTATTAGACTTCATTCCCTTAATCGCGTTTTTTATTGCCGCCCGTTACAATGGTATTTTGGCGGCAGCGGGCGCATTGCTCGTTGCCACTATCGCCGTCTATGCGATTCACTTTGTGCGTCAAAAAGGCAAGTTTGACAAACAACAATGGGTCGTTTTATTGCTAACCATCGTTTTTTGCGGTGGCACCTTGCTATTGCGTGACGATATTTACTTGCGCTGGAAATCCCCAATTATTAATGGGATTTTTGCGTTTACACTTTTGGTTAGTGCCGTGATCAATAAGCCTTTGATCCAACTAGCAATGAAAGATGTCTTTTCACTCACTATGAGTGGCTGGAAGAAACTGACCATTGCTTGGGCATTGTTCTTTGCCATGATGGGCATCCTACATTATATCACGGCATTTACCATGTCAGATGAAGCTTGGATTAACTTTAAAACTTACGGCTGGATTCCGATTATGTTGGTATTCGTGGTTGCGCAGTTCTTGGTATTGAAAAAACACCTAAATCCAGCATTAACTGACAAATCTGTTAAATAAAAGTTTGATAAGCAGCGCTTACGTTAAGATAAACGTTGCTTTTTACATCACGATTATAACGCCTTATTTTCCGACTAATTGATTGAGGAAGCAGCATGTCCTTATTTGCCATTATCGGTCACGACGTAGCAGGCAGTAGCGCCCAACGTCAGCTGACACGTGCAGAGCATATTGAACGCTTACAAATATTGAATCGTGAGCAGCGGTTAGTTATCGCAGGTCCTACACCCATCGAACATGGTAAAAACGAGATGTCGGGTAGCCTGATCATTGCTGATTTTGACTCTCTAACTGCGGCTCAAGAGTGGGCAAGCGCTGAGCCTTATCTACGTGATGGTGTCTATAGCCATGTTGATATCAAGCCATTTATTCAGGCGTTACCAGTAGCGAATGCCAGCTCAGCAGATGAGGTAACAACTTCGTGATTCAGCGGTTACTCTCATTAAACAGTCATAAAACTGGTCTTGCAAGCACCGCTATTGCAGGCATAGTATTAATAACTACTATCTCGGTACATGCAGCGCCAACACTGACCGCCCAGACCGAGCCCGCAGCAGGGATTGTGCCAGCACTAATTGCAGTTAACAATACTTCTCAAACGGCAGATACTCAAACTGTGCCTCAAACAACTGCTCCGGTCGCAGAAATGGCTACATCAGCAAAGCCTGCCACCGATATTGCTGATACCTTAGCTGCGCAACTGCAACCATCAAATAAAGCTTTGTCGGCTGCCAATCAAGAATTGCTTGGCCTTAATGCGCAGCTGCAGCGGCAAGTGAATGATTTGCAAACCCAAGCAAACGTTTTGGTTTATGAAAGTAAAGGTCAATTATTTTTATATGGTGCTTTTACGGTCTTGATTAGTTTATTGGTCGGTATTTTTATTTCTTGGCTGGTATTTGTCCGCCGTGAACGTTGGTAACCCTATTTTTATTGATTTTTATCATCCATTTATTTGATGGTTATTTATTGAATATTTACTTGATGCTTGCTTGATACCTGTCTGGTTGATAAATGCCTATGTCAAAAACTGCTTCTATCGATCCCATCAAAAGCACGACACCCACACACGTTATCTTCCCTGCTAACATTGAATGGCAAACTGATGATACCGGTAATAAAGTGCCGGTATCAGGTGAGTTTGGTGATGTCTATTTTTCGCACGCTGATGGTTTAGCAGAATCACGTCATGTGTTTTTGGAGAACAACCAACTTCCAGAACGTCTAGCAAACCTTGCAGCGAAACAATGCTTTACTATCGCAGAATTGGGATTCGGTACAGGACTCAATTTACTCGCGACTTGGCAGCTGTGGCGACAGCTTCGATTATCACATCCACACTTAGCAAGCGCCCGTTTGCACTTTATTACCACCGAAAAACACCCCATCCCCTTTAGTGACTTAGCAAAGATACTTGCTCCGTGGGCACAGCGTGCCCCTGAGTTGGCACCATTGATTGAGCAATTGTTAGCCAGCTACCCGCCGCTGATTGCAGGCTGTCATCGGCTAAATTTTATTGAGGATAATTTAACCCTTGATATTTGGTTGGCTGATGCCAGTGACAGCTTAGCAAGCTTAGGGTTTGAGACTGCTATTAGACGACCTTATATTGATGCGTGGTTTTTAGATGGTTTTGCGCCCTCGTGCAATGAAACGTTGTGGGCTGCGACTATATTTAGCCAAATGCAGCGCTTATCACGTGCTGGTACAACTGCTGCTACTTATAGCTGTGCTGGTATCGTCAAACGCGGGCTACAGTCGCATGGTTTT
>NZ_DATIRM010000362.1:0-3063 GCF_035469765.1 Psychrobacter sp. | reverse complement strand
GGCAGAGTTTTTGCGTGCGCGTAACTTTGACTATGTCCGTGCGGCACGTAATCTTGGGGTGTCGGATAGTCAAATCATGCTCAAACATATATTGCCGAATGCGTTAGCGTCAAGCTTATCGCAATTACCTTTTATTTTAACCGCTAATATCATCGCTTTGACAGCATTAGACTTCTTAGGTTATGGCTTACCGCCTGGTTCGCCGTCGCTCGGTGAGTTGATGGTGCAAGGTAAGAACAATCTTGATGCACCTTGGCTGGCACTATCAGGATTCTTTAGCTTAACCTTTATTTTATCCTTGCTAATCTTCGTTGGCGAAGCGCTGCGTGATGCGTTTGATCCGAGGCGCTCTTAATATGACAATGACTACTGAGAAAAACGACCCTTTAAATAAAAATGATGGCACTGTACAAAAGAAATTGATGCTGACTGTAGGTAAACTCAGTATCGTAACCGATGTAGGGGCTGTTCTGGTCGACAAGCTATCATATGAGCTATGGCAAGGTCAGACACTAGCTATCGTTGGTGAGTCAGGCTCAGGTAAGTCAATAGCCAGTTTGGCACTGCTAGGATTATTAGCAGATAACTTGATGGTCAGTGGTAATGTGCAGCTGGCAGAGTCAGCCGGTATGAGCACATTACCACTGACCAATGATAAAGGGCGTAATGAAGCTCTACGCTCTATTCGCGGACAGCGTATCGGCATGGTATTTCAAGAGCCAATGACGGCATTAAACCCATTGCATACGGTTGGTAAGCAAATCGCGGAATCACTACGTCTAGTCGGTGTACCCAAAAATCAATGGCGCAGTCAAACAATCGACTTACTAAACGATGTCAATATCACCAATCCGACTGATAAGCTGAACCGTTATCCGCATGAGCTATCAGGTGGTCAGCGTCAGCGTGTCATGATTGCCATGGCATTGGCACAGCAGCCTGATATTTTAATCGCTGATGAACCAACCACCGCGCTTGATGTCACCTTGCAACATGAGATTCTTGCGCTGTTAGATGATCTTAAGCGTCAGCATAGTATGGCGATGATATTAATTAGCCATGACCTTAACTTGGTTAGGCGCTATAGTAATGAAGTTATCGTCATGCGCCAAGGGCAGACGATTGAGCAAGGGCAAACCGCTGCGGTCTTTAGTCAGCCTAAAGTGGAATATACCCGATCGCTTATCCAGCAAGACTTTGGGCAAGCATTGAGCTTGATAGATAATGACAATAACATAGACAAGCAAACACATGTACTGACAGTGAATGATTTACAAGTACAGTTTCCGATTGAAAAAAGTTTGTTTGGCGGTACCAAACGCTGGTTTGATGCGGTAAAAAATGTCGATATGAGCCTGCAAAAAGGGCAGGCGTTAGGCATCGTTGGTGAATCAGGTTCTGGCAAAACCACCATAGCGCTTGCGTTAAGTCAGTTGCTTAGCAATCAAGCGCGTGTCGGTGGACAGATAATAGTCAATGGACAAGATATCACCGCATTATCAAAACGTGGGCTGCGTCAGTTCCGCTCACAGATTCAGATGGTATTTCAAGATCCATTTGCCAGTATCAATCCTCGTATGACGGTCATGCAAATCGTTGAAGAAGGGCTGCTAGTACGAGGCGTCGATAAGATAGCCCGTCAGCAAGCAGTGATAGAGAGCCTTGCTACTGTGCATCTGCCAGCTGAGTTTACACAGCGTTATCCGCACGAGTTATCAGGCGGTCAGCGTCAACGCGTGGCTCTAGCACGCGCACTTATTATGCAGCCAAGTCTATTGATATTGGATGAACCCACTTCTGCGCTTGATAGCACCACGCAGGTAACTGTAGTCAGCTTGCTACGAGAGATTCAGGAGAAACTGCAAATTAGCTATGTGTTTATTAGTCATGACTTAAAAGTAGTGCGCGCCTTATGTCAGCATATTATGGTTGTTAAAGATGGCATGTGCGTTGAGTCAGGACAGACAGAAGAGACTTTTAATAACCCGCAGCATCCGTATGCTAGGAAGCTGTTGCAGGCGAGTCTCATTTAGCTTAGGCAGACAAAGTTAAATAAGTAGAACATAACAGTTCATACTAATCAAACCATAATAAGAATGGCAATGGTACAATAAGTTTAAACAGTAGTTTACTTTACCTAGGCGCTTACATTGCCTCGATTTTTACTTGAACAACAGTTTTATTTATTAAACTGATCGTCATCACTATGGTTAGCATCGTTAAAAAGGACTTTTTGCCCATGAAAAAACAAAACAGTATTGCTAAGTTAGTAAGTACCAAATTAGTAAGCACCAATGGATTGCAGTATGCCGGTTATTTGGCCGTTGCCAAGACCCGCGCTAAAGTACTAAAAGCGTTCTCTTATGTTATTCCGATTAGAAGACCGATGTTGTTTGTCGGTGAAAACGCTTGCCATGAGCTATGCGATATGCTTATCAATGAAGGTAGCAGCAATGTATTTATCGTCACTGACGCTGTGCTTAATAAACTTGGTATACCTGCCAAAGTGACTGATTATCTAGATGAAAAAAACATCAGCTATACCGTTTATGATGGTATTACACCAGATCCTACCTTTAAGGTTGTTGAAGAAGGACTGCGCATATCGGTTGATGCTAAATGCGATTCGATTATTGCCATCGGTGGCGGCTCTGTGATTGATGCGGCTAAAATGATTGCGATGTCACAGGGCAATAATTGTAAGCCACAACAGCTTATCGGTATTCTTAAAGCCAGAAAACCTTCAGTGCCGTTATATTGTATTCCTACGACTGCCGGTACTGGTTCAGAAGCAACACTTGGTGCGGTGGTATCGGATGATAAGACCCATCAAAAAGCCCTATCTATCGACCCAAGAATGGTGCCATTGGCAGCGGCGATTGATCCCGTTATTATGAAAGGTATGCCAGCACACATCACCGCTGACACAGGCATCGATGTATTGACCCATGCACTTGAGGCATGGATGAGTGCCAACGCTAGCGTCGAGACCGACTACTATGCTGCCTCTGCAACCAAATCTGTCATGCAGTATCTACCAATAGTCTATAAAGATGGCGGAAA
>NZ_DATIRM010000361.1:0-5320 GCF_035469765.1 Psychrobacter sp. | reverse complement strand
ATATTTCTATCTTTAGACGTCATGAGTGCATATTGAGAACGAGAAGGCATAATAAGTCGTGCATCCACATATTAAGGTATTCGTTAAGAGGGTTATTATCTAAATAACTCTCTATAATAAAAAACGACAAACCATCATTGCTAATGATTCATCGTAGAAATAAGGGTGTTCGGGTGAAATATGGCTATAAATTCAAAGTTAAGCATTGAGCCTAAGCTTTACTCAATTTCCGCCTTTATAGTCAAATGCCTATAGAAGCCAATCAATAGGTAGCCATGACATGATGGTCAGCCAAACGTGGTCGCTGATATCGACGCGCGGCTCTGAATCATAAATGACTTTTTTGTCATCCTCCATGGTATGCCATTGTAAATTACCATTTTCTAACAATTTAACTTCATACGCCTGATTCAATAAATCATCACTTAATGCCTCATGCAGCTGCGTGGCAAGCTCATCATCATTGATAATCACGCCCATCTCAGTATTAATATTAGCTGAGCGAGGATCAACATTATATGAGCCAATGAAGACTTGATAGTCATCAACGGCAAATGCTTTGGCGTGTAAGCTGGTTGAAGATTGACTACGAGCTTTCCAAAGTTTATTTTCGCGCTTTTCTTCAGAAGCCGTTGCTTTTAGCTCATAAATCTTGACGCCCGCGCGCAGCAACTTAGGACGCCATTGGCTATAGCCAGAGTGCACCGCAGTCACGTCAGTGGCATCAAACGAGTTGGTTAGAATTTTGATTTCGATACCAGATTCTGCCAACTCTACCAAGGTATTGACCCCGTCTTGGGTTGGTACGAAGTAGGAAGAAATAATGGTCAATTTCTTTGATGGGCTGCCAAGTAAGGTACGCAGCTGATGCACCAAATTGGTGTCTGCTGGTACGCTCTTGGTCAACTTACCGACGTCATCACTTAAGAACTGCATATCCGTCCAGCGAAATGGCACCCGCTTATTGATTAAATCCGTGTCGATAGTAGAGTCTTCAATAGCTGCTTTATAAATCGATAAACTGCCTTTGCTGCTACTCTTCTCATCTGCTTTTAATTTATCAAGCCCTTGTAGGAAATCCGTCGTCTCACCTTTATCAAACGTCGCTAAGGTTTGAATATCAAATGATATCGGCGCTGACCAGTAGCTGGCAAAGCTATTATCAATGTCTGCCACGACTTTACCAATCAACAGCACATCCAAGTCGGCGAACTGGCTGTTTTTATCATTACTTAAGTATTCATCACCGATATTACGCCCACCAATGATGGTGATTTGCTTATCAAAAATCATGCTTTTATTGTGCATACGTCTATTGATACGCGGCAGACCGGTTACAAAGTTTAAAGTTCGAAATTTACGATGCATGAGTGGATTGATGATACGCACAGCAATATTAGGATGACTGGCAAAGCGCAGTAAATGCTGATCGAATTTCGCGTTATTATTAAAATCATCAAGTAATAAACGTACAATCACGCCACGCTCTGCCGCATTCCACAAATCTTTGAGCATCAGCTGACCAGCTTCATCATCGTGCCAAATATAGTACTGTGCATCGATATTGCGCTTCGCCATGTCTGTCAATATACTGCGTGAGGCAAAAGCATTGGCACCGGTCACAATTGGATGGTAGCCTGACAAATCAGGGTGAATCTCACTTTGTTCACTGATGGCGGCAACTAAATCAAGGTTATCAGTGTCTAGAGGAGCAGTTACGCTGCCATTATCAACATTCGTATCATTATTTTCTGGGACGTCTGCTTCTATTTTATCTTGCTTATTATTATCTGGTTGATATAAAGCATCGACACGCGCTGATAGCGCTTGGCTTTCAGGCAAATGTGGCTGCTTTGGCAAGCTTTGGCATCCACTAAGACCTAAGGTGAGACCGAGTGTCAGGCTCAACGATAAGTTGCTGGGTTCTATACTGAACATCGACATAAAAAAAAGTACCTTAGTGAGCCTTTATATAGTAGAAAATGTGCCAAAAAATGGATAGATATTCTTTAGCGGTTTTGCAGATGATAACACTGATTATAAGGCGTATGATAATATCACCGAAGGCAAAGTTTGAATCGCTGCCAAGCTTAGCAGGTGTTGGTATCTGTGCCTATTATAAATACGTTACTTTTATAAAATCCTGATAGTATTAGATGCTGCTCGTATTAGATGTTAGTAGCATAATTTTTAACTTGTCTTTTTAAACCTTCAATTTCTAATAAGTTGAGTATTAGTTGAAGATGAGCAGGTAAGCTTTTACGCCAGCAGTTTGGCAGCAACAGTTTGCATGATATGATAACGTGAATGCGTGATGTTTATAATCAGAAAATAAACGGTATTGTTAATAACAATCAGAGCAATGGAAAATTTATGAGTCAATCGCAACCGCAAAATAAAGACAATATAAATGGCTTGGATGCAAATTGGCGCGATGATGCGCTCAACCTAGAGCTTGACTATGGTATGCAAACCATTGCAGTGCGTGCAGGTCAGCATCGTACTGATGAGGGCGAACACTCAGAAGCTATTTTTACCACCAGCTCTTATGTATATAGCTCAGCAGCTGATGCCGCCGGTCATTTTGATGGTACCAAGACAGGTAATGTCTATTCACGTCATACCAACCCAAGCGTACGTACCTTTGAGCGCCGTTTAGCCGCGCTTGAAAACGGTGAGCGTGCGGTGGCGACAGCCTCCGGTATGGGTGCAATTTTGACCATGTGTTTGGCTTATCTAAAAGCCGGTGACCATTTGCTTGCTGCCAACCAGTTATTTGGCTCATCGATCGGTTTGTTTAATAACTATATGGCAAAGTTTGGCGTGGAAGTCAGTTACGTTGATTGCTTCGACAATGATGCTTGGGCGAATGCCATACAGCCCAATACCAAGGTGATTTATTGCGAAAGCCCCAGCAATCCATTGGCACAGATTTGTGATATTGGCTTTTTAAGCAAGCTATGTAAAGCCAATGATATACTCTTGGTCGTTGACAACTGCTTTGCCACCCCAGCATTGCAGCGTCCGCTTGATTTGGGTGCAGATGTGGTAATTCATTCTGCGACCAAATACTTAGACGGTCAGGGTCGAGTACTTGGCGGCGCGTTAGTCGGTAGCGATAAGCTGATGCAAGAGGCGTTTACAGTCATACGTTCAGGCGGCATCAGCATGAGCCCGTTTAATGCTTGGGTCTTTACCAAAGGACTTGAAACGCTTAAATTACGTATGCAAGCGCATTGTAATAATGCCAATCAAGTAGCAGAGTTTTTGGTTAATCATCCCAATGTCAGCACCGTGCACTTTTCAGGCTTGAGCGACCATCCATCGCATGAACTGACCAAGCGTCAGCATCATATGAAGGACGGCTTTGGAGCAATTATGGGTTTTGAAGTGCAGCCATCAGAGACGCGTGATTCAAAATCTGCCGCATGGCATGTCATTGACTCAACCCAAATGGTCTCTATCACCAACAATTTGGGTGATGCCAAAACCACGATTACCCATCCTGCAACCACCACGCATTTCCGTCTGAGCGCCCAAGAGCGGGCAGAAGCAGGCGTCAAAGATGGCCTTATTCGTTTGTCGGTTGGTCTAGAAGATGTAGAAGATATCATCAAAGATTTGGCGCGTGGTTTAGACAGTTTGTAAAGATAACGGTATAATTGCTATTAGCATTTTATTTTTTATTATCAACACACCCATTATTTATTATTAAAAAACCAAGAGGCAACTATGAATATCCAAGCATTGATGCAACAAGCACAAACCATGCAAAAGAAAGTCGAAGCAAACGTCGAAAATGCTAAAAAAGAGCTTGCTAACAAAGAAGTGCATGCAGAAGCGGGTAGTGGTCTGGTAAAAGTGACCATGACTGGTCGTCATGTGGTCAAGCGCTTGACCATCGATCCAAGCTTATTAGAAGATGAGCCGGATATGATTGAAGACCTTATCGCTGCCGCAATCAATGATGCTGTACGTCAAGCGGATGAGCTATATGAATCAACCATGGCTGGCGCGACATCAGGTATGGGTCTGCCACCAGGTATGCAAGGTATGTTCTAAGTAGTTGGTTTTTAAACGCTAAAGGCAGCATATTAAAGAAAAAATGGGGTTGTTATCGACACGATACGACCCCATTTTTACAGCTATGATTTATAAATAAAGGACATCAATTTGTTGACAGCCAAATTTGATCAGCTGGTCAAACAGCTGCGTAGTTTGCCGGGCGTTGGTCAAAAAAGCGCCCAACGTATGGCGCTGCATCTGCTTACTAAAAAACGCCCACAAGGCATGGCACTCGCCCAAGCACTTGATGAGGCGATGCGTGATATCGTCGAATGCCAGCGTTGCCATAGCTTTAGCGATGATACGATTTGCCCTTTATGCCAAGATCCTAGGCGTGATGATGCGTTGCTGTGTGTGGTTGAGACGGCAGCAGATGTGATGGCGATAGAGCAGACTGCAGGCTATCGCGGTCGTTATTTTGTGCTGGGTGGTCACTTATCACCGATTGATGGTATTAGCGCTGATGATTTAAATATTGAGCAACTGGTTTGGCGTGTCAAGCAAGAGCCTGTTGAAGAGTTGATATTGGCGACTGGCACGACCGTCGAAGGGCAAACCACCGCGCACTTTATCAGTGAGGCAGTCAGCCGTCATGTCAATAAAGTCACGCGTTTAGCACAAGGCGTGCCGATGGGTGGTGAGCTTGAATATCTAGATAGCATGACGCTAGGACAAGCAATGCAAAATCGCTCTTTTTTATAGTGTATTTATAATCATCTTATATGGGCAGGTTTAAATAGAAAAGAGGCGTTAATACCATTAGAACTGCACTGTTCTTAAACTTGAATTCACTATAATATTGAGTTTTGCCCACTTTATTTGATGATATTGTTATAATTGCTTTATTATTATTTTTGTCAATTTTATTAAGACGCGTTTTAGCGTTTTATCTCCTTTTATCAATGCAGGTATCTGCCCGTGTCTAACACTGCTTCAATCGAATCAAACCCTCAAAATACATTTGCTGCTGACGAAGTACACCAGCCAGCCAGTCCCGCCAAATTAGTAGAACTGCCAGTAGAGCCGGATATTGACGCATTATTAGATATCGCTGATGAGGTTGCCATCACTTGGGTACGTCAGCAAAGTGGTTTAGATGAAGTGATTCAGGCGTTAGCGACTTGCGGGCGCGTGGCATTAGATACGGAGTTTATCAAGCGTGATACCTATTATCCGCGCTTGGCACTGGTGCAGCTTAATATTGGTGATCATGTGTATCTATTAGATGCGCCGCAATTGCAATTAGAGGATTTTT
>NZ_DATIRM010000360.1:0-6436 GCF_035469765.1 Psychrobacter sp. | reverse complement strand
GTAGGCACAGCAAGCAAGAAAAATTTGCACCAGCAGTACGTGTTGTATCGATATTACTTTTCACCGACTATATCTAAACGCCACTTGATATGAGAAAAAACCCAATAGCACCATCAAAAAAGCCACCTTGCTAATCATAGCAAGGTGGCTTTTTTATTGACCGTCAAACCATTATGCTTGGTTTAAAAACGGATAATCGGTATAGCCTTCTGTGCCGCCGCCATAAAAGCTCTCTGGGTGCTGCTCATTGAGCGCCGCCCCTTCTCGGATACGTTCAGCCAAATCAGGATTGGCGATATAATCACGACCAAACGCCACGGCATCGATGTAGCCGGACTTGATGTTTCTTTCAGCCTTTTCCGCCGTATAACCACCAGCGGCAATGATTGTCTGATCAAACGCATCGCGAACACGCTGACGGAACTCATCGCTATAAGGCGTTCCACCTGCCCAATCAGGCTCAGATAAATGCAAATACATAATAGCGCGTTGATTGATTTGCTCAATCAGCCAAATGTTTTCGTCTTCGTTATATCCAGCTTCCACATTATTAAACGTACCAAGCGGTGAAATACGAATACCGACATGGTCAGCATCCCATGCGTCGACACAAGCATCAATCACAGCCAGCATCAAGCGCGCGCGGTTCTCACGGCTACCGCCGTATTCATCAGTGCGCTGATTGGTATGCTCAGCCCAGAATTGATGCAATAGATAGCCATGCGCGCCGTGAATCTCTACCCCATCAAAGCCCGCTTCTCTGGCGTTTTTGGTCGCAAGACCAAAGTCAGCAATAACTTGCTGGATTTCTGAAATTGTTGCTGGACGCGGCGTGGTCGCTTCAACGCGAATGGCTTGGTTGTTGCTATCACGCAGTGAAGTACGTACTCCCACATGAACATCGGAGGCAGAGATCGGCGCCTTACCATCAGGCTGAACGCTTTCGTGCGCTACAAGACCGGTATGCCAGAGCTGTACCACTATCTTGCCACCTTTGGCATGAACATTATCGACAATGGTTTTCCAAGCTGTCGTCTGATCTTCGGTATGGATGCCAGGCGCGCCCGCATAGCCTTTTGCCTGAAAAGAAACCTGTGTCGCTTCAGCAATGATAAGCCCAGCACCGCTACGCTGTGAATAATACTCGCCAGCAAGCGCTGTAGGAACATCACCGGGCTCGACAGAACGCAGGCGCGTCAAAGGCGCCATAATAATACGGTTTTTTAAGGTTTGGGCGCCCATTTTGACGGGTTCGAATAAATTATCATGTGCCATAAAAAGCCTTGTTTGCTGTTATAAAAACCTATTGCTAGGTTTATTAAAATAAGTGAATAGCGCTTAATAGTGTGTAAACAACCTAATACAAGTTGCTCAGCCGCTATAGGTAAATCGTGTTCTTTATAGGGGGCTAAGAAAGCGATTCCAAGCAAAATTTACAAACAAAAACATCAATATAGCGACTTCTTAAATTTTTCAATCACTATTATTCATGCAGTCTTATAAGCTTATTAAGGTAATAGAGATAGTCATCTTAGGCACATTGTTATAGTCATAACGATACTAGGGTTTAATAAATCAACAGTTAGTCAGTTTAAAATAAAAAGGATGTCTTAGGATTTGAGCATTTTTTTGATGGATAGCTCTAAAGACAAATACGTCCCAAACAGTATCACCATTGAGCCGATAATCGCGGGCGTATCCAACGCCTCACCTAACAGCAAATAACCCAAAATAATGGCAAAAATCGGAATCACCAAAGTAATACTGGTCGCCCGTACCGGACCAATACTTTTAATCAGCTGATTCATGAAGATGAGTGCAATAGCAGTGGAAAACACGCCAATACAGATGACAGACACCCAAGCTGTTAGGCTGATGGTCTTGCCATAAGGAAATTCATAAACCGCCACAGGCAACATTATCGTACTGGCAATGATCAGCGAGCCTGCGGTAATGGCAACCGGTGAAACATTGTATAAATAGTTTCTGGTAATATTGGCGCCAACGGCATAACCGACACAGGCTAATAACGCATAACCCATCGGCAGCAACCCTGAACCTGACTCAGCACCCTGCCCGCTACCGCCAAACAAGTTCTCACTCATCAAAATAATCACACCGATAACGCCGATAACCAAACCAAGTATCTGCTTTCTTGACAATCTGTCTTTGAAAAACACACTAGCGATAAAGCCGCTCATCATCGGTACAGAAGCATTAAGTACTGCTAACACCCCAGCGTTCACCGAGCGCGCTGAAAACGCAAACAAGATAAATGGCAGAGCAGCGGAAAATAGCCCAACCAACGTCAGTGCTTTCCAATTCTCACGAATACCTTGTCTGTTTTTTTTACTGACTAATACAAAAATCAGCATGGTCAGTCCAGCCAAGACCACACGAAGGCTCGCAAAAGCTAACGAGCCAAACTCGGGCACGCCAATACGATAAAAAATAAAAGACAGCGACCACATAAAGGATAAGGTGATAAAGATAATGAGATCGCGGTTAGACATGGGTTGATCCTATCGAGCGTTAGACAGTAAAAAAACTCGATGATAACTGCTTCATGGCTCAATAGGTGTTGTTTTTTCTATATTTACCTTACATTTTTCTATAAATCGACCTTATCCAAAATAAAATCAATATCTTTATCGCCGCGCCCTGACAAATTAACCAAAATCGTCTCGTCTACTGACATATCCTTGGCGATTTTCATCGCATAGGCAATGGCATGTGCCGACTCTAAGGCAGGAATAATACCCTCAAGGCGCGATAATGCCATAAACGCTTCTAAACATTCTGCATCAGTCGCCGACTCATAAGTAGCCAGTTTTAAATCTCGCAGATGCGAATGCTGAGGTCCAACCCCCGGATAATCAAGCCCTGAGGCAATCGAATGTACGGGAGCTGGCTCACCTTTTTCATCGAGCAGCACGTAGCATTTAAAACCATGAATCTCGCCTTTCACGCCCAGTGACATCGTCGCCGCATGATTGGGGGTATCTAAGCCTTCGCCTGCTGGTTCCACACCAATTTTTTCTACATTTTCATCATCAAAAAAGCCACTAAACATACCGATAGCATTAGAGCCGCCGCCAATACAAGCGACGACCTTATTAGGCAGCTTACCCGTCGTCGCTAAGAACTGCGCCCGTGCTTCATGTCCGACCACTGACTGAAAATAGCTGACCATTTCGGGATAGGGTGCAGGACCTAATGCCGAGCCAATCGCAAACATGCTGGTATCTAGCTCATTAAGATAGGTTTCAAAGGCGCTATCAACCGCTTCTTTTAGCGTACCAGCGCCACGCGATACCGGCACAATATTGGCACCCAAAATCTTCATTCGGCTGACATTTGGATGTTCTTTTTTAATATCGACAACGCCCATGTGTATTTCACACTCTAACCCCATCAATGCCGCTGCCGTGGCTAACGCTACGCCATGTTGCCCCGCGCCTGTTTCGGCAATCACTTTGGTTTTGCCCAATTTTTTCGCTAATAACACTTCACCCAAGCAGTGATTAATCTTGTGCGCGCCCGTATGGTTTAAATCTTCACGCTTAAAGTAAATCTGCGCGCCGCCGCAATGCTCCGTCAAACGCTGCGCATGATAAATGGGACTTGGACGACCAACATAAGTCTCACGTAAGCGCTTCATCTCAGCGATAAAATCTTCGTCTTTGATAATCTCACGAAAGCCTACTTCGATTTCATCCATGGCTTTGGCAAGATCAGGATGACCGATTTTGCCACCGAACTCGCCATATAGACCGTCACTATTCGGCAAAATTGATTGATGTAGACCGTAGCCAGTGTTGGTATTTTGCGTTGTCATAGTTAAGCCTTATTATTTTAAGATGAGTATTAGCATTGATGTTTTTGCCGAATTATTTAGCATGTTTGATGATAAAAATATTTTATATGTATTTACGTTCTAGTACATTGAAACAAGATAATAAGGTAAATTATTTAGAAGGTCAAGTCTGTACATAATACTGACACATTTTAAAGCAAGTAGATCACGCCTTAATCCCCGGCAGTGCTGGTGTCAATTGGTAACCATACCTACCACACAGCCATTGAATTCCAACCTTGCATCGGTAAGAATGGCAGTATTTATTTATAAAAGCCAATCCTAAAACCTGATAGATAAATCCCTACCCAAAAGGATAAATAATGAAACTGCGTATCTTAAAATCTGCCGTGACCAACCCTTGGTTCAACCTCGCGACCGAGGATTGGATATTCCAAGCGCTCGACCCTGACTCGCACACGCTATTCTTATGGCGCAATAGCGAGACCGTGGTCATTGGGCGCTCGCAAAACCCATGGGTAGAATGCAAAATCGATAAGATGGAGGCCGACGAGGTGTTTTTGGCGCGGCGTCAGAGTGGCGGTGGTGCAGTATTTCATGATTTAGGCAATACCAACTTTACCTTTTTATCACCCAAAGATGACTACGACCAAGACGCAAACTTTACCATTATCATTAACGCGCTAAAAAAAATGGGCATAGACGCGGATTTATCTGGTCGTAACGATATGCAAGTCGGTGATAAGAAAATATCAGGCAGCGCTTTTAAACATGCGCCTGATCGCAGCTTTCATCATGGGACATTACTCGTAAATGCCAACATGCAAAAGCTGGGCGATTATCTAAACCCGCATCCGCTTAAACTTAAAGCAAAAGGCATCAAATCTGTGCGCGCGCGGGTCGCAAACTTGACCGAGTTCAATGAAGATATCAATCACGAGACTTTATCCAAGGCGATTATTGAGGCGTTTTGTGAGTATCATGGCGACACTGCACCAATAGAAGAATTAGATGAAGCAAGCCTTGCTAAGCAACCTACATTAAATAAATACTATCAGCAGATGGCAGATTGGGATTGGTGCTTTGGTAAGACGCCTGAATTTACCCATCATATTGAAACACGCTTTGATTGGGGCATTATTGATTTACATCTTGATGTGAAACATGCGGTGATTGCAGAGGTTGTTATCTTCTCTGATGCGTTAAATGTCGAGCTGATTGAGCTGTTAAAAGAGACTTTGACAGACATTAAATACAATAAAGTCGATATCAAAACTAAACTTGATGAGTTAGGCAAAGCGCATGTTGAACTAGCATCGCAGATTGATGATGTGTCTGAGTGGTTACCTAGTGAAATGGAGGGTTAGGGTTGTTATGGGATTTCGTAAGGTCTGCTCGTTTCTTCAAAATATCATAAAAAATGAATATTAAATGTATGTCACCCGTATATCTATCCTAGCTTTATTAAAATAAATTCAATCTTTAAAAAACGAGAATAACATGAAAAAATTAGCTTTAGTCACGGTAAGTATTTTAGGATTCCCCTTATTATCTACGTATGCAAATTCAGCAAGTTTTGATTGCAATAAAGCCAGTACTTGGGTGGAAAAAACCATTTGCAAAAGCTCTGATCTATCAAAGCTTGATGAAGCAATGGCAAAAAAATATAAAAACAATCTCGTTAACGAGTCAGATGATAAAGACAGCAAAGATTGGGTGATTTATGAGCAACGAACATGGCTTAAATTCCAGCGCAACACCTGTAAAGAAAAAGAGTGTCTCATTCGTGAATATAAAGAACGTATTGAAGATAAAGCTCACTATGGTGTGGCTTGGAGCTTTCCAGAAGAACTAAGTAGTTCTGACTTACCTAGCAAGAACTCGTTTGGTAATTTTTCTCAGACTTTTAAAATTTCAATATATAATTCAGAAACTGGCCGAGATGATATTCAAGAGGTAAAAAACACTTTATCAATTCATAGTGTCGCTAATAAACCTTACCTTTCAATCGTCGAGGGAACTTTATTTTTTACTAATTTTCATACCTGTGCTATTGGAGAAAGTATTGCAACATGGTCACAGAATCATTGGGTTATCAATGATGAGCAGCAAGATGAAACCAGCGAAATACGCTTGTATCCAGTACTTTATAAAGGTAAGACACAGTTACTATTAAGAGATATTGATGATCAGTTTAAATCGGGCCGTTGCGGTGCTCGAGGTTATTTTGACAGTATTATATTAGAAAGAGAATAAATGAGCCAAACCCTTTCATCTTGTGGAAACGATCCTAAGCTATATCATAAGAAGCTAAATTTACTAAACCAAAAAAAACGGCAGGAAATATTTCCCTGCCGTTTTTCGATTTCAATTTATGACTTTAAATACCTTCCTAAATACTTGCCGCAACCTCAGCGCCATCACGAATCGCACGTTTAGCATCTAGCTCAGACGCCAGTTTAGCACCACCAATCAGATGGTATTGTGCATCTGGCGCATCGCCAACATTTGGCATCAGCTCAACGACAGATTCTTGACCAGCACAGACCACGACGCTATCGACACGTAGCAGCTGGCTTTGACCTTGATTATTGATGATCCAGATACCTTCATTGGTGA
>NZ_DATIRM010000359.1:0-1786 GCF_035469765.1 Psychrobacter sp. | reverse complement strand
TAAGCTATCTACAAGACTAATCTAAATATTATCTAACTGTTATCTAACTGTTATTTTGCATGAAAAAACCCACTTTTAATAAAAAGCGGGTTTTTTTACGGATCAAATTAAACGTTTATTGAAAATAGTATTAAGCACGTTTTAGACGCAGCGCATTTAATACCACAAATAGTGAACTTAACGACATTCCAATAGCAGCCAGCCAAGGTGGCACATAACCTAAAGCCGCTGGTATTAATACGCTACCGTTATAAATAAGTGCCCAACGCAAGTTTTGCTTGATAATACGTTTCGTTTTATCAGCAATACGTTTTGCCGCAATAATAGCTTCGATTTGTCCGTTTAAGATAATGCTATCGCTAGATACTTGCGCTAAATCTGCTGCACCAGCAATCGAGGTTGAGACATCTGCGGCTGCCAATACTGGCGCATCATTAATACCATCACCAACCATCAGCACCACTGCCCCTTTAGCTTGCAGCTGCTGAATATGATTGACCTTGTCTGTTGGCGACAAACCGTTATAGGCTGACTGCATACCCAAACTTTCAGCCATTACCAGTGCTTGCGGGCTTGGATCACCGGTCAACATAATCGACTCAATACCCAACTCTTTCAGCGTATCAAGCATCGACTTAGCGCTATCACGCACCTTATCATTAAAATAAAAACACGCCAGCGCTTGCCAGCTTGCTGATTCATTCTTTTGACAAGATAAGACTACCGCTGAACTGGCTCGCTCGGTAACTAAATCAATGACTAAATCATGATTATCATCATTCGTTTTGTCCAAGGCAAAATCTGCATGACCGATTCGATATAATACTCCATCAATTATCGCTTCAACCCCGCCTGCTGGATAATGCTGTAAAGCTTGTGTAGCAGGCAGATGCAGCTGATAAGCAGCTGTCAAGAGTGCGTGCGCAATCGGATGACGACTGCCCACCTCTAACGCCGCGGCAATTGCTAGTAGATTGTCCTTTTCATCGTTTGTGTCTGCTGTCGCATCATTGGCTGCTAACAAGTCTATGTTTAGTAAATTAGGCTTACCATAGGTTAATGTGCCCGTTTTATCAAAAGCCACATGAGTAATCTCAGCAAGCGTTTGTAGCGTGTGCCCACGTGTGGTCAAAAAGCCATAACTTGCCAAACGGTTGGTCGCTACAGTCAGGGCAATTGGAGTCGCTAGAGATAATGCGCAAGGACATGTTGCAACCAATACTGCGACCGTTGCCCAAATCGCTTGGCTTGGGTCAACGATATACCAGCCGATAAATACTAAGACAGATAAAACAAGTATCCGAGCGACAAACCACCGTGCCAGCTTATCTGCTTGCTGTGCCAGTTTTGGTTTCTCACTCATGGCACGGTTCATTAGCCTGTCAATCAAACCTATCTGGCTGTCTTCTGGCAGCGCTGTGACCAACATCTCAAATGGCTGACTGTCATTTTGGGCGCCGCCGACGATATAATCGCCTTGGGTTTTGATGATTAAATCACCTTCACCCGTCAGTAAACTTTGCGAAACTGTGGCGGTTGAGCTGAGCAAGATACCATCACTTATAATCTCAGATCCCGCCTCAACCATGATGATATCACCCACTTGCAAGCTATGAGCGGTCACCATCTGCTTTTCTTTTGTCTCATCATTTGTATTTGAGACAGCCAATCTTTGCTGACGAGTCCGCTGCCATTCTTGAGCAATACGTGATGTCAATTGATGGACATTAGCATCCATACTCTGCATAAAACTGGGCGTAGCGCTCGCTATATTTTGGCTACTTAT
>NZ_DATIRM010000358.1:0-4352 GCF_035469765.1 Psychrobacter sp. | reverse complement strand
TGCGTCTATAATAGACGACCTTAGCTTTATGCAACCAGACAGGATGTGTCATGAGACATTTTTATTTAGACTTCATCTTCACAGCTATCGCATTGATGATAGCTGCATGGTGGGGATATTCACATGGCGGTATGGGCGGCTTAATAACCACTCTTTCTATTACTGCTATTTTGGCCGTCATGGAGATTTCATTATCATTTGATAATGCGGTGGTCAACGCCTCAGTTCTTAAAGGCTGGGACGAATTTTGGAAAAAGATATTTTTAACTGTTGGTATTTTAATCGCTGTATTCGGTATGCGATTGGTCTTCCCTATTGTCATCGTCGCGGTTACTGCTGACCTTGGTATGATGCAAGTTATAGATTTGGCATTGAACAATCCTGAAGAATACTCGGCCAGATTAATGGCACATCATGCTGAAATTTCCGCATTTGGTGGTATTTTCTTACTATTGGTCTTCTTAAACTTTGTTTTTGATGAAAAAGAAGTACATTGGTTTAATTGGTTAGAGAGCCGTTTAGCGAAACTAGGCAAAGTCGATGCCATGAGCGTATTTGTAGCGCTTATTGTCTTGATGATTTCAGTATCTTGGGCTCCCGCTGAACAAGCTTCTGCCGTATTGATTGCAGGTGTTTGGGGTATCTTGGTTTATCTGGGTGTGCAAGTTATTTCTGGTATGCTTGAAGGTGATCTTGAAGAAGAACTAGACGCTCAAGGTAATAGTACTGGTGCTGCAACTAGCGCTATTATGAAAGGTGGTATCATCGGTTTCTTATACTTAGAAGTCCTTGATGCTTCATTCAGTTTCGATGGTGTGATTGGCGCATTTGCGATTACCAATGACGTTATCGTCATCATGTTAGGTCTTGCGATTGGTGCGATGTTCGTACGTTCTATGACTATCTTCTTGGTCGATAAAGGTACGCTTGATGAATTTATCTATCTTGAACATGGGGCGCATTATGCCATCGGCGCACTTGCCGTTATCATGTTATTGTCTGTGAAATTTCATGTACCTGAGCTGATTACTGGTCTTATCGGTATCGCCTTTATTGGTTTTGCGTTATGGGCGTCACTTAAATATCGCAAAGCTGAAAAGGCAGGTCTGAACTAAGATGTATCGTTCGTATTGTTCTTTCTGTATCTAGTTATATATTTAGGCAGGTCATATCATCAGGTATGACCTGTTTTTTTACACCTTGGTTAAGGTGATACTTACAAACTTATTGTTTATTGATAAATATGCTATGAATGCTTCACTGCAAATCATGCAGTGCTGGAAACGCGCGTACCTGTTTATCAAAATATAATTTTTCCATCACTATTGCCCTTTATTCAGTTAAAATCTTCATCTTCCAACAATACAATAAAAACAAGACTTCATGATCGATATGCAACAGGTTCTTGATAATATTGCCGCAGAGATGGCACGTGAAACTGATCGTGGAAAAATGGCGAATTACATCCCGCAACTGGCCCATGTAAATCCAAACCAGTTTGGTATAGTCAAATAATTTACTTTTTCATAACAATACCTTAACCATTATTGCTAAGCTGATTGAAAAGTATCAAAGATACAGACTTATTATGCCCCTTGGTAAGCATATAGTAAGCACACAAAATACACCTTGCTTAGTGGGCAAACGCTTAGTATAGTAAAACGTAATGATATGCAGGGTATGGCATACAGGTCGATTTATTCACCTTTTGCGCTCAGATAATATTCACTGCACTATTTTTAGTTTATTTTATAAAACCAAATCCACTTAATTATTAATCCAAAGGATATTTGTATGGCTATTAGCTTAACAAAAGGCGGCAACGTAAACTTATCAAAAGAAGCACCAGGCTTAACCAATATTACTATTGGTCTAGGCTGGGATCCACGTGCAACTGATGGTCAAGAATTTGACCTAGATGCAATTGGCTTTTTGGTCAATGAAGCAGGTAAAGTCCGTAATGACCAAGACTTTATTTTCTTTAACAACCTAAAGTCAGACAATGGCGCGGTTGAGCACACTGGCGATAACCGTACCGGTGAAGGTGATGGCGATGACGAAAAAATCAAAATCAACCTTGCTAGTATCCCAGCTGATGTAAGCAAAGTAGCTATCTGTGCCATCATTTATGAAGGTCAGTCACGTAACCAAAACTTTGGTCAAGTGGGCGAGGCTTATATCCGTGTCATCAACGATAATGGCGACGCTGAAATCGCACGTTACGACCTATCGGAAGATGGCAGTACTGAAACAGCGATGATTTTTGGTGAATTATATCGTCACAGCGGCGATTGGAAATTCCGCGCTGTTGGTCAAGGCTTCAGCGGTGGTCTTGGACCATTAGCAGCTTCTTATGGGGTTAACGTGTAAGACTGGGCGCTAACAATATAAGTCCAAAAAGCCATCAAGTGTGCCTTACTATCACATTTGATGGCTTTAAAAGTAATGGGCGAGCGAAAGTTTATGACTAAGTCGACTTTTAAAGACATAGATATTTTAAGTCAATAAATTCTGTTAAATAAATTAAAGCACAACTAGAATTTAGACTACTAATCTTCAGCATACTGATATAAGGATTTGTACCCTATGGCCGCAACGTTTAGCTTAATTGGCACTATTGAACCATTTCTCCATTGCAACCTGAAAAAAGGCGACTCAATCTATTGTGAAGCCAACGCCATGGTGATGATGGAGTCAAATCTTGAGCTTAAAGGTAAGCTGCAAGGCGGTTTGATGCATTCACTGATGCGCCGTTTTGCTAATGACGAATCATTATTTCAGCAGCAGATTGAGGCAGTGAATGGTGAGGGTGATTGCTTACTCGCACCAACACTTGACGGTGATATGCAAATACTTGATGTCGGCGTGCAGCAATATACGCTTAGTGACGGCGCATTTGTCGCGGCACAGACGGGCGTAGACGTCAAAGCTAAGATTCAGCGTAACTTAGGTGGTGCCGTCTTTGGAGATACTGGCGGCTTTATGGTCATGCAAACCCAAGGCCAAGGTCAGGTAGTGGTATCGGGTTTTGGTTCACTGTTCGAGATTGATGTCGAACCTGGTAAAGATGTCATTATTGATAACGGTCATGTGGTCTGCTGGGACTCGCGTTTAGAATACAAACTGTCGGTCGCCACCAGTAAGAAAAAAGGCTTTATGGGCAATATCATCAATTCGGTCACCAGTGGCGAAGGTATGGTTTTAAACTTCTCAGGAACTGGCAAAGTCATTATCTGCTCACGCAATCGTGACAGCTACCAAGGTTGGCTACAAAGTATCTTGGGTACCAGCTCAGGTGGTCGCGGCGGCAATAGCGGCTTACTTGGCAATATTCTATAGCACTTTTTTAAATAACTATTATAAGGACAGTCACATGGCAGTTAGCTTACAAAAAGGTCAAAAAATATCCCTAAACAAAGAAGCAGGCGGCGAGCTTACCCAAGTAAAATTGGGTCTAGGCTGGGATATTTTCCAAGGGCAACAAGAGAAAAAAAGCGGCTTTTTAGGTAAATTATTCGGCGGTGGTAGCGGTGGCGATTCTATCGATTTAGATGCCTCATGCATTATGTTTGATGCCAATAAACAAGCCGTCGATGCGATTTGGTTCAGCCAGCTTAAATCAAAAGATGGCAGCATCGTCCATACTGGTGATAACCGTACTGGTGACGGCGATGGTGATGATGAAGTCATCAATGTGGATTTATCAAAAGTCCCAGCTAATGTGGTGTCATTGGTTTTTACCGTGAATAGCTTTACTGGTCAGACGTTTGAGACGGTAGAGAACGCCTTTTGCCGTATCGTCAATGCCAATAACAATACTGAAGTGGCGCGCTATAATCTGTCGTCACAAGGTACTCATACGGCAATGATTATGGCAAAAGTCTATCGCCATAATAATGAGTGGAAAATGCACGCCATCGGTGAAACAGCTTCTGGTCGTACCTTTCATGACTTAATGCCTGCTATCACCCCGCATGCTTAATAGCTGTAAGCGGGGGTTTTTAGAAGATATATTGTCTTATCCTGTATAAAAAACAGCCCATCTATTAATAGATGGGCTGTTTTTTTAAGTTCGTTAAATAATACCATTAAAGCTCTTATTTACTGCCACGTTTCCAGCTAAAGCCCCAATTAAAGGCTTTGTCCATCTCTTGATGTCCTTTAAAGTATTGGTTGATACGTTCAACGTTGATACTGCCTTGCTGATTGACCAGACGCGCAATAGCGCACATCGGTAAGTTACCTGTCCCTTCTGTCAAACGCGTTTCAATCGGCGGTTGGTCTGGCATATGAATCGTGACTACCCCATTGGTTTGCGCCCAGTTTGGTGCGCCTTCATAAATGAAAGCAAA
>NZ_DATIRM010000357.1:0-4266 GCF_035469765.1 Psychrobacter sp. | reverse complement strand
GTAGAGTCTGGGGTACCACGTTGGCTCAAGGGTAAAGGCAAAGGCTGGATCACGGCTGAATACGGTATGCTACCACGCGCGACTAATACTCGTAACCAGCGCGAAGCGGCACGCGGTAAGCAATCAGGTCGTACCCAAGAGATTCAGCGTTTGATTGGTCGTAGTCTACGTGCCATGATTGATTTGAGTAAGCTTGGTGAAAATACCATTTATCTTGATTGTGATGTATTGCAAGCTGACGGCGGTACTCGTACCGCGAGTGTGACGGGTGCAGCGGTTGCGCTTATTGATGCGCTAGAAAGCCTACAAAAAACCAAAAAGCTTAAAGCTGATCCTCTGATTGGTTTGGTGGCAGCAGTTTCTGTCGGTATGAAAGATGGCGAAGCTTATCTGGATTTAAATTACGAAGAAGATGTCAGCTGTGATACAGATTTGAACGTGGTGATGACCCAAAAAGGCGAGTTCATTGAGTTACAAGGTACAGCGGAAGAAAAGCCATTCACTCGTGCCCAAGCTGATGATATGCTGATTCTTGCCGAAAAAGGCATCGCTGAGCTTATTGCTATGCAAAAAACTGCTCTAGGCTGGTAGTTATATAAGACCGTATATGGCTTACTACCGGTATTTTCATAATATTTTCACTGCTCTTTCATAGGTAATCGTGCATGCTTAAGCTGACTGATGACGGCGCCAAAATCACTTTGCAAGATCAGCCTAGCACGGCTGACAATGGGTTATTTTGGTTTGGCTTCGCATTACTGATTGGGGCAGTGGCGGTTGCTATGGCAATGAGTGTGCTGCCTGAGCGCTTGGCTATCGGCGCTCTGGCACTACTTATTATTGGTAGTTTCTTTTTTAATCGGCAGCGCCAACAGCATAAAAAAGCGATGGCAGGTAATATTAGTAGTGGCATCTTATGGGTGCGTGCTGGTGAACTGGTACATGAAAATCATGGCAAGCGTGAACATATTCAACTGATAGATAGCGACAAAATCATTTTAACAGGTGAGCAGTTAGCGATTACGGATGCGGATGATAATCGTAAATATCATATTAGTGGCTTTGATAACCTGCAAGAAGCCAAAGCAGCAAAAGCTATTCTACAAGGTCAAGCACTGACCAAACGTCATGCCAATATCAAAATGAGCACTGATTAATGCACTGACATAAAACTTTTCAAACCTCAAAGCCTATTTTAATATGGTATTTTTCCCTTCTATTTACCGCTTATCCCTATATGAATACTTTTTATCGCCTTTTTCAAAGTAATAAGGCTTGCAGCTTCCTGCCCAAATAGTTTATAAGTAAGATTGAAAAATCTCATCATACTAATAATTGATACGGTTATCGCTACTACGGTTATTGATACTATATTGACAAGGAGCTAATCATGTCGCGTTTGCCCATTTGGTCAATCACAACGTCGTGCAGTGCATTATTACTTACTCTGGGGGCAGTCGGTCAAGTTCACGCCGATAGTATGAGCAGCTTAATTGCTCAAAAGTATTCTCAACCAGATTATAGCGCCCGCTATACACCATCTTACGCCGCTGTTCCTGCTGCTAAAATCAGTACGCGATCTACTATCCAACGTGCTGATAACTCTGCTAGCTATCGCTCAAATACAAGCTATACGCAACCAAGTTATTCTAATAGCCGCTACTCTAATAAAAGTTACTCTAACCAAAATGCTTATGTCGGTAACACCCAAACTAATTATCGTTATCCTGAAGTGCGACGCCAAGCATCACCAGTTTTGCCCGCATTTTTATCAGGCAATTATGATAATGTCGATAGCGAGCATTTGCCGCTATTAAGTAGTGCTGAGATGCAGAGCAGTATCGCTGCCCGTGAGGTAATTAGCACTGCCCGTAAAATGGCGTTAAATGAGCGCACCATTATTCAAGGCGGCTGCTGGGACTATCTAAATGCTGTGTTTAAGCGCGCAGGTGTCACACGCGATACCATACATAAAGGCACCTATGGTCAAGGTCCATATGCCAATAGTGGTGAGATAGAAGCCGGTGATTGGCTCTACTATATTAACCATGGCTATAATGGCATTGAGCACAGTGGTTTGTTTGTCGGCTGGGTTGATGAGCAAGCAAAGCAAGCGCTGATACTCAGCTATGCTGGCGAGAGCCGCCGTGAGCCAGCACGCTATCGTGTCTATGATTTGAGCAATGTTTATCAAATCATGCGCCCAAGCGTGTAAAAATGATTTTACTAAGTCATAGCACTTAGTGATGGTGTTTTTAAGCAAAAAAAAGCGTCCGTAAATTTAATTTGCGGACGCTTTTTTAATTATATAGTTAAAATACCTTAGAAACGCTACAGTACTGCTGGTATAAATTTTTGCAGCCTCTGTCTGCGTAGGCACAGCAAGCAAGAAAAATTGATATCAGCAGTACGTTATGTATCGATATTGCTTTTCCCTGACTATAGTGGCACTGCTTTATATCAGGTTAAAAAGGTTTTACCACTACTAAAATAACAATAGTCACCAAAGCAAAGACAGGTATTTCATTAAACCATCGCCAAAAAACATGCGACTTATATTGAGGACTATCAACGAGTTTTTTACGATAAAAACCACAAGCACCATGATAAGCGGACAGTAGAATAACTAAGAAAATCTTTACATGTAGCCAGCCTTGGGTTTTATAAACATCCCAGCCCAAGTACACCATCCACAACCCAAATGTCCACGTTGCTATCATAGACGGCGTCATAATACCACGATATAGCTTGCGCTCCATGATGATAAAACGATCGTGACTGACCTTGTCATCGCTCATCGCATGATAGACAAACAAGCGCGGCAAGTAGAAAATTGCCGCAAACCACGTCACTACCGAAATAATATGCGCCGCTTTAATCCAGTTAAAATAATCTGCCATGCTAGAGTCTCTTTGGTTATTTTTAACAATAATAAATGCGGGCAAGCTTAGCGCAGATGATCCCATAATGGTAGCGTTATGCCAAAACTACTCAGCCAACACCACTTGTGATTGATGACCACTCATGGCGTCCATGACCGGTACTTGCTTTGGTGCACGAGGAGCAGCAAACTGCTTAGTCAAACCAAGCTCACGCATCAATCTATCGTCACCTGATTGACTGGCATTACCAGTTGTAAGCAGTTTGTCACCATAAAAGAACGAATTTGCACCTGCCATAAATGCCAATGCTTGCTCAGAGTCTGACAAGCTTTCGCGTCCAGCAGATAAGCGTACATAGCTACTTGGACAGCAAATACGCGTCACAGCAATAGTGCGAATCCACTCAAGGACTGACAGCTGACCTTCTGCAAGCACTCGATCGCCAATCGGCGTCCCTGCGATAGGAACCAATAAATTAACCGGAATAGATTCTGGTGCTTTGGGCATTTTTAGCAGCTCATGTACCCAATCGATACGGTCATCACGGCTTTCACCCATACCGACAATATTGCCGCTACAGACATTGATACCTGAGTTACGTACGTTTGCAATGGTATCTAGACGCTCATCGTAGCTGCGCGTACTGACTACTTGCTCGTAGTAACTTCTTGAAGTATCTAAATTATGATTGTAGTAATCCAGTCCTGCATCTGCCAACTGCGTCGCTTGCTCCGTATCTAGCATACCCAAAGTCATGCAGGTTTCAAGCCCTAAGGCTTTGACTTCTTTGACCAGCTCGACCACATAAGGCATGTCTTTAGCACTTGGGTGCTTCCATGCCGCGCCCATACAAAAGCGTGACGAGCCAGTGGCTTTAGCACGTTTGGCAGCAGCAATGACCTTATCGACCTCAATACGTTTTTCTGCTTGTAGCTTGGTAGTATCGCGGTGGTGACCGGATTGTGAGCAGTAGCCACAATCTTCAGGGCAGTTACCCGTTTTAATGGATAATAAGGTGCTGATTTGTACTTCATTAGCGTTGAAGTTTTGACGATGTATGGTTTGAGCTTGCAGTAACAAATCCATCAACGGCAAATCGAACAATTGAGCAATCTGCTCACGGCTGTATTTTTTTGTGGCATCAGTCGTTAATGAGGCTAAAAAATCGTTGTCATTGCTAGTGTTGTTATTTGGCTCTGTGATATTAAGCAGTGCTGACATAATATAAATCCTTTTATAATGATATTAGGCATGAACATAGACGGTAAACATCGGATGTCGCTCATCTGTTTTAATTTTTTAGTAGTACTATCTACAATAAAAAAGGTTGCGCTATAGTATAGCGCAACCTTTTTAGAAAATCAGAACCTGATAAATAGCTAAA
>NZ_DATIRM010000356.1:0-8519 GCF_035469765.1 Psychrobacter sp. | reverse complement strand
CGACGTCTGATAGTAAAATCAGCACAGGATACAGGCAAAAAGGTCATCATAATATTACCACAGGACAGGTTTTCAACTAGTATTGCGAATCACAATGGTTCTTATCATCAAGCTAAAACCAAAGTAAAATTACGTAAAATTAAAACGATTAGAGTAACGACAATAAGCCCGCGTTGCGAGCTTGATTTCGTTAAATTATGTGATAAAAATGGGAAAAGCTATGAATAGCGCGCCGTTCGATATTTATCGAGTGAGAGGCTAAGGAGTAGCAGGACGTATGATACGCCACAAGATCAGAAAATGTGTCAATATAAGAATACTAAATAAAATCAAGGATTGCTCAGGGATGCTTAAGCCTAAAAAGGTCCAGTCAATGGAGGCGCATTCACCAGAGCCGGCAAATACTTCTTTTAGTACCTGCTGCATAGGCAAGGTATCGATCCAATAATCCAAACCCGGACCACATGACGGCACTTGATCCGCTGGCAAATGCTGTAGCCAAACATGACGCCCTGCCACTATTGCAGCCCAACCAATACCCGCTAGGCTACCAAGCCAAAGTAGTAGTCTGATAACCATCGATTTTGGATGAAACAAAGCGGCGACTAAAGCAAACCCGCCCATTATCATCAGCCCAATCCGCTGAAAAATACATAGTGGGCAAGGTGAGAACCCCATATAACGCTGTAAGAAAAATAGTGCAAAGCTCATGCCTATTGCGGTCATTATGACTAAAAATACTTGCAGATTGCGGTAAGTGGTCAGCTGTAGCATGGGGCAGATACTCTTATAAAGTGCTGATTAAAAATAGAAGGTAGTAATAGCTAGTAAAAAAAACTATTAACGATATTGCTGCAAGAAATCCATAAAGTCTTCTGTTTCAGCTGCTTCTATTTCTGCTTGTTGCAAGATGGATTTTTCCGCTAGCACCTCGTATTTTGCTTGGGTATTTGGACTGAGGGTTTGCTGCAATAACGAGTCGCGGTGCTGCTGCGCTAAGGTAAAGCCCAACTGCCATAAACTGCCCAAACGCTTACTGTCAGAGTTTACTTGCGCTGAAATGGTTGACTCAGAGTGACCGGCTTTACCTTGCATTAAGGCAACTGCCGCTCGATAATCATTGCCACCATAATGAGCATCAAGCAATGCCGCAAGCGGCTGCATACGGTTTAGATGCATCAGCATCCAGCTCTCTAATGATTGCTCAGTACCATTATTCAGGATTTGTAGATGTTCACGGCGACCTTCATTGACCACGCGCTCAAGGTTGATAGCAAGTGCATCTTCTTCCTCAGGCATCAATTCAGGTGAATCACTAAGTAAGCAATAGAGCGCCATCACCTCTAAGAAGCAGGCACTAGACAGACGAATACCGATATCGCTATAAGGGTCTAAATCAATCGCACGAAACTCAACATAAGCGATACCGCGACGCTCAAGCGCTTCGGTTGGACTCTCGCCACTCATTGCTATTTGTTTAGGGCGAATAGGACTGTAGTATTCGTTTTCTATCTGTAGAATATGATTGTTGATTTGAATAGGATTGCCATTCTCATCATCTAAGCCGAGTTTTTCAAAACTTTCATGCGGAGTTTGAATCGCACGACGCAGTCCTTTGATATATTCTGGTAAATTGTTATAACGGATATCAAGCTGCTCTTGCACGCTATTAGTATAGCCAAGTTTGCCCATACGTAGGCTGGTGGCCGTCGGTTTATAATAGGTTGATTTATTGAACAGCTCAAGGTCATGCTCAATCCCTGAAACAAAGCAAGGGCAGACACTTGGACTTGCGCCCAATAAGTACAGCACCAAACTGGTCAGGCGCTTAAAGTTACGAATCAGACCCAGATATTTATCGTTTTTAAATTCTGTCAAAGTCAGCGCGTTTGCGCTAGGCGTTTGCGCTTGCCACTCGGTAAATAAGTCATCACCAAAGGATAAATTATAATGTAAGCCTGCAATGGTCTGCATCCGGCGACCATAACGAATACCAAGTCCGCTACGGTACAAAGTCTTAAGCTTACCAGTATTAGAGCTGCCATAATCTGCTAGCGGAATATCTTCATCATTTGATGACAGCATACAGGGCATAGATAGCGGCCACATCAGCTCATCTTCAGGCATACCTTGATATACCAATAGATGCAGTTGGCGCAGCATGTTCAGCGTCTCTTTTGGTGAAGACTTGGGTTCGGTAATCAGCTCAAGTAAGCTTTCTGAATAGTCGGTTGTGATAAAGGGATGAGTGAGTTTTGAGCCGAGTTTGGCAGGATGCGGCGTTTGTGCCAAATAACCATCCGGTTTAACGCGTAATCCTTCTTTTTCGATACCACGTAGCATGCCTGCTAAATGCTTGCTGGCAAACCAGTTTGGAATATCAAAATCGACAAAGCTACTCGCAAAATTACTCATAAGGATCATCTGTTGTTATTGGTTATTATTGATTAAAAACCATAAATGGCTAATCACAAAAAGGGAGAATATAATCTTCGTCAGTTTAGCCCAAAGACACGCTAAAAACCACGTGCAATTACAAATACAGTAAGCTGCACTTGCGGTAAGTTTTACCCTGTTTAGCAGAAAATCTAGCTATAAAACCACAGTAAAACTCTAAGATAGAAGTGACTTTCATCGCTGATTCATACTTATTTTCTTGGAAGCTTTTATGGAGGGCAACTCTATTTTTATCAATAGCCAATGCACTCAGATTTTTAAAGAAATATCTGAAATAAAAAGCACCTACCAATCGGGTAAGTGCTATAGCAAAACAGTTTTTGTCTAATCACCGAATCTGAGCCATACCAAAGCGAGTATTTAGATCGAGAATGACGAGCCGCAGCCACAAGTGGTCGTAGCATTAGGGTTAGTCACGATAAAGCGTGCGCCTTCCAAGCCTTCGGTATAGTCAACCGTAGAGCCTTGCAAATATTGATAGCTTAATGAGTCGACGACCAAGGTCACATCGGCATTGTCAAAGTTGGCATCATCTTCATTGAGCTCATTGGCAAAATTAAAGCCATAAGAAAAGCCCGAACAGCCGCCGCCAGTAACGTAGACACGGAGCATAAGGTTGCTATCACCTTCTTCTTCACGCAGGCGACGGACTTTTTGTGCCGCGCTATCGGTTAGATTCAAAACGGTTGGATCGACAGGTTGGCTTGAGCTTGGGTTAAATTGGTTGGCTGGTTGGTTCATATCTACCTCAATTGCTAAAATCAAATGTTATTATTTTTACGTACGCGAGGTCGTCTGGTTATGTTGACTAAGTGGAGTTACTGATATCTCTTGATTGCTGCTATTAATGAATCACAGCCGAAAATACTAGGATATAGCATGGCTAATTTTTGGCTAGCGGCTGTGCCTAGCAAGAGATATAAAATTCAGTCGGTCAGCACTTAACTGCCTGATGTCACTAGTTTTTTGCTAGTATAACATAGTTGGGCTAACGATTAAGTTGTCAAAGGCGATAGCTGCATTTGCTATTATAACGTACTTATATATGCCCCTTGTTGTTTGTTAATACAAGGGAATTAGTAGCAGTATAAAGGTTTGAATTTAAAATACTTATTTAATTGTTTGCCTATCGGTTAGGCGTTTGAAATAATAGCCGCCAGTAAACACGCCAGATAAGTGTTTTTCCTATTGCCTTAAGTTTTATATTACCGCTGAGATGAAGAAATTATATGATCGAATTTAAAGACGTTGGTGTTCGCCGTGATGGTCGTGAGTTGTTTGCAGGGGCAAGCTTCCAGCTACATCCGGGCCATAAAGTTGGCTTAACGGGCAATAACGGGACCGGAAAATCGACCTTATTTGCCTTATTATTGACACGAATGGGTACCGGTGACACCGAAGTGACGCTTGATAGGGGTGAAGTGAGTATCCCTGATAGCTGGCATGTGGCGCACATGGCGCAGGAAGTTGGCGCGACCACACAGACGGCGATTGATTACGTGCTAAGCGGTGATGAGCAATGGTACGAAATTAACGCCACTTTAAATGATTTGAGCAGTGTCAGTGATGAGCAGATTGGCGTGCTACACCAGCAGTTTGATGAGATTGATGGTTATCGTACACCAACCAAAGCCGCACAAATTATGGCGGGTTTAGGTTTTAATACCAATCAACATGAGCTACCGGTGGAAAGTTTTTCGGGTGGTTGGCGTATGCGCTTAAACCTTGCTAAGACCTTGATGAGCCGTGCTGACTTGATGTTACTTGATGAGCCAACCAACCATTTGGATTTGGATGCTATTCTTTGGCTTGAGACTTGGATTAATGCCTTTACTGGTTTGGTCATCGTTATCTCGCATGATCAGACGTTCTTGGATAATACTGTCGGTCATATCTTGCACGTTGAACAGCAAAAAATTACCCTTTATACCGGTAACTATCAGCAGTTTATTCGCACACGTCATGAGCGTATGGCGCAGCAGCAACAAGCTTTTGAGAAGCAAGAAGCGACCAAAGCGCATTTGGATGACTTTATTCGTCGTTTCCGCGCCAAAGCCAGTAAAGCAAAACAAGCGCAGAGCCGTATTAAGCAGCTTGAGCGTATGGCTGAGCTGTCACCGATGATGGCAGACAACCCGTTTTCGTTCCGCTTTTATGAGCCGGCTAATATGAGCTCGCCGCTGATTGAGTTGACCGATGCAGATATTGGCTATAGCGATACACCGCTACTTTATAATGCCAATGTGCAAGTCACCCCTGATACTCGTATCGGGCTACTAGGCATGAATGGCGCAGGTAAATCGACCTTGATTAAAGCATTGGTCGGTGAGCTTGGCGTATTAACAGGTAGCTATAATGTCTCGGATACCCTAAAGCTTGGCTACTTTAACCAGCATCAAATGGATATCCTTGATCCCAAGGCAACTCCAATAGAGATGTTGCGCCGCTTGGCAGGCAAAACTTCTGATGCCATGCTACGTTCATTTTTGGGTAGCTTTGATTTCCGTGGCGACCGTATCGATACCATCAGTGAGCTATTCTCTGGTGGTGAGCGTGCGCGCTTAACGCTAGCTTTGATTGTTTGGCAACGTCCGAACGTTCTGGTACTCGATGAGCCAACCAACCATTTAGACTTACAAATGCGTCAAGCGTTGACAATCGCCTTGCAAGGCTTTGAAGGGGCAGTGGTGCTGGTATCGCATGACCGTGAGTTGATTGCCAACGTCTGCGATGAATTGTTTTTGGTACATGATGGTCAAATCGATGAATTCGATGGTGATATCAGCGACTATGGTAAATGGCTTGCCGAAAAGCGTAAGCAAGAAAACTCTCAAGATAAAAACACCAGTAAGAAAAAAAGTAAAAAAGAGAGTAAAAAGTTTGTTTCACGTGAAACAGATGCTAATTCAGCAGGTAGCAAAGCAAGCAAGCAAGTGGGCAATAACGCGTCTACTGCATCGATGAAAAGTAAAGCACCTCAACCTGCACTTAGCAAAGATGCGCAGCGCAAGCTGGCAGCTGAGCAACGCAAATTAACCGCGCCTATTCGCCGTGATATCGAAAACACGGAAAAGACCTTGGCTACAATTGATGAGAAGCTGCTGATTTTAGAAGAAAAACTGGCGAATACGGATCTTTATGAAGAAAGCCGTAAGGCTGATTTGATGACATTGCTGAATGAGCAAACTACGTTACAGCAGCAACATAGTCAACATGAAGAAAAGTTGCTACTGGCAATGACAACCTTGGAAGAAATGGAAGCCAGTATCGGCTAATACGATAAGGTGCTTGTTGCTTGGTTTTTAATCGAAACCAAACAATAAAATTCAGTCATTAAAAAAGGGAAGGCTTACGCCTTCCCTTTTTTTTACTTTATTGCTTTACTCTCTACGATATCGACCATCACCATAAGATAGGATTTCCATCGTAGTAGTACAAAGCTGACAGTTTATTTGACCAGCAGCAGCTTTTGATAAATCAAGAATGCGACCTCGTATAAAAGGTCCTCTATCTGTAATTTTTACAATCACGCTCTGCTTTGTCTTTTTGTTGGTCACTTGTACCTTCGTACCAAACGGTAACGTTTTATGCGCAGCGGTTAGGGAGTTCATATTAAAGATACTGCCACTTGCCGTACGTTTACCATGGAATTTACTACCGTAGTAGCTGGTATTACCGGCAAAAGCAGTGGCGCTCAATAGTAGTGATAAAGTGATGACTAAAGACTTGATTAAATAAGACATGTAAAACCTTTTTTCTATTGACGAGATAGACAGATACTCTTGCCTATGTTATCCATACTCCCTGCGAGTACAAATAATAGAAAGTATCTTACAAGAAATAGCTTGTCATATTCTTACAGCTCTGTAAAAAAACTCCCAAGGTCAAAATTTCTTTTTTAACAACCAGTTAGCCTATATATGTTTATTTTGCTATATTTGTATAAGCATCATTATGAACAACGATTACGTTAGTTTTTGGGACATATCAGCAGTCAAAAATAAAAGAGCGTAATGTTAAACGTCACTTTACTGAAATAAATCTCCGTTACATGCTACTGTCTGCAATACATAAGCTACAAAATCTCATATTAGTATGATGGCATCGCTTTTAACTTGGTTTGCCTCTATTGATAATATTTCTATAATGGTATTTGGTTTTTTTAGCGTTATGATTGTTAGTAGACCAAGGTCACAACCTGTTATATCAAAAACTTATGTTTACATTTGAGCGTTTACAATTGACATCCCATTATTATTAACAAGTCTTATTTTGAGGAACATAACATGGCAGAGAAAAACTACTATGACATTTTAGGGGTCAAAAAAGACGCCTCAGACGCTGATATTAAAAAAAGATACCGTAAGCTTGTCCGTCAATATCATCCTGATGTCAGCGATGATCCAGATGCTGATAATAAGATTGCTGAGATTAATAACGCTTATGAAACCATCAGAGATAAGGACAAGCGCGCTGAATATGATGCGATGCTAAATAATCCTTTTGCTGGTCAAGGTGGCGCTGGTGGTTTTGGCGGGCAAGCAGGCGCTGGTCAGGGCGGCTTCCGCTGGGAAGATATCAAAGATCAGTTTGGGGAAGGTGAAGCTTATGGCGATGGGGGTTTTCGCTTTGATGACATTTTCTCCGCTTTTGGGCGCGGCGCACGTGGACAAGCAAGTGGTCAGTCGCAATATGGTGGCTTTGGAACGCGAGATAGTAAGGGTCAAGACCAACATGCCGAGATTACCGTTGATTTGGCATCTGTTTATCAGGGCGATGAATACAGTATTAAGTTGAATGTGCCAGTCCGCAAGCCGAATGGCAATGTGGATTATGAGAATAAAACTCTTAAGATAAAAATTCCTAAAGGCATCACGGATGGTAAGCAAATTAGATTAGCTGGACAGGGAGCGGCGGGCAGCGGTAATGGTAAAAACGGCGATTTATTTTTGAAGGTGAAAATCAGTCATGCAGCTAATATTCGTATCGAAGGTGCGGATGTTTATCAGACGGTCAATATAGCGCCATGGGAAGCGGCACTGGGTGAAAAAGTTACTGTCAGTACGCCAGCAGGGACACTGGGTGTAACGATTCCTAAAAACAGCAAGTCAGGCAGCAATTTACGCCTAAAAGGCAAAGGTATCCCAGCCAAACAAGCTGGTGATTTGTACTTAACCTTAAATATTATCAATCCAAATATTAATAATGACGAGGCCATTAAAGCTTATGAGGCGTTAAAACAAGCTTTTGCTGAGACAACTATTGAGCGATAAACAACGATATTCATAAAAGCCGTTTAATACCATAATAGAGATGCAAACGATAACGATAAAATAAAGAAAAAACGAGGATAATCGCTATGAAACACTCGCCTGAATTTAATGACATTATCATGAGCTTAGATGAGCTGATATCTGCTTGTGGTCAAGAGCGCCAATGGGTGATCGAACTGATTGAAGAGAACATCATCGAATATGATGTACCAGAGCGCGAACAGTTTACTGGCTATCAGCTGACGACTGTGCGCCGTGCGTCCCGCCTAAGCCGCGACTTTGAAGCTAGCGTGCCAGCTATTGGTTTGATACTTGAGCTGTTAAATGAAATTGAGCAACTGCGCCAATTAAAACGCCAATTGGATATGCAAGCACCTGTTATTGAAGTCACGATTGACCATTTAAAATAGTTAAATAAACAGTAAAAGCCGATAATAAAAAAGAGCCCAATCATTGATTGGGCTCTTTAGCATTTAACCATACGATTTTATAGCAAATTAACGAGCATATTTTGGATCAGCAGCAGCGGTAAATAAGACGTCTGTTGATGAGTTCAGAGCGGTTTCAGCCGAGTCCTGTATGACACCGATGATAAAGCCAATAGCGACCACTTGCATGGCAATGTCATTTGGAATACTAAATAAACTGGCTGCAAGTGGAATCAATAGCAATGAGCCGCCGGCAACACCGGATGCGCCGCAGGCACTAATCGTTGCAACCAAGCTTAATAGCAGTGCTGAGGCAAAGGTGACTTCAATACCTAAAGTATGCGCTGCCGCAAGCGTTAAG
>NZ_DATIRM010000355.1:0-1958 GCF_035469765.1 Psychrobacter sp. | reverse complement strand
ATAAGTATCAATAAATGCCGCCAAATCTGCATCGTCAGCGACATAAGGGTTATTTATAACTGGGATATGTTTAAAGCGCCGATAGCCCCACATATAATGACTAAAATGCGCTTCAATCATAGCTTGCATAGCATGATTCAGCGCATAAGCTGCTGTTTCAGTCTTGCGATCATATAATGCTGGGTCATCGAGTTTATAGCAATAAATATCAAAACCATGCCCATCGTCACGGCGAATACATGCCAATCCGACCAGTGCACATTTGGTTTTACTAGCAAGTTTGGAGGCAAGGGTGCTGGTCAACGTTTCAATGCCGAAAAAAGGCACGATGACACCGCCTGATCGGTCAGGAACGTGGTCGGGTAAGACAATACTACAACCCCCTTGTTTGAGGGTTTTGAAAACCGCCTTGACGCCGCTACCATCGGTAGGAACCAAAGTTGCATTGAGACGCGCACGACCTTGCAATATAAAATCGTTGGTAATGTCGCCTTTTACGGGTTTATACATGATGGTTGGCGAGCCAAATTGATTGAGCCAAGCATTCATCATCTCCCACGTGCCCAAATGCGGTACGATCGCGAGCATGCCGTTAGGACTGGCAAGTCCATCAAGTAAAATGTCCTTATTATGGACGTCACGAATTTGAGCGATACTCCAATCAGGTGACATCGCCCAGCTTTTGATCGACTCAATGCTGGTTAAGCATTGATGATAGATAATATCCTTGATTAACGCTTGTTTCTGTAAATCAGATAACTTAGGTGCAATCAGTGCTATGTTGATTTTAACCGTGCGCATGATACTAGCGCTTGGCATCCTTAAGATTATCCACGCAACAAAACGTGCCAGCATCTGCAATACAGACAGTGGCACGATTTTGAAAATATGATACGGATTCATGACCATTCACACAGTGATGAATCACGTAGTAAGCACTGTAAAAAATAGCTTCGCATGATCAGACTATTTATTCAGCAGACTTACTGGTGTCAGCTTGTACCTTTTCACGGACACGGATACCAAGCTCACGTAGCTGCTTAGTACTCACCTCAGCCGGTGCTTGGGTTAATGGACACTCAGCAGTTTTGGTTTTTGGGAAGGCAATCACGTCACGAATAGAGCTTGCGCCTACCATCAACATGATTAAGCGATCCAAACCAAATGCCAAACCACCATGCGGCGGCGCGCCAAATTTTAACGCGTCAAGCAGGAAGCCAAATTTGTCTTCTGCTTCTTGATCATCAATACCTAATGCTTCAAACACGGCTGTTTGCATTTCAAGCGTATTGATACGTAAACTACCACCACCCACTTCAGTACCATTTAATACCATATCATAAGCGATAGAAAGGGCAGATTCAGGATTGGTTTTTAATTCTTCAACTGAACCTTTTGGCTTAGTAAACGGATGGTGCATTGATGTCCAGCGACCATCTTCAGTTTCTTCAAACATCGGGAAGTCAGTTACCCAAAGTGGTGCCCACTCACAAGTGGTCATTTCTAGATCTAGACCAATCTTTTGACGTAGTGCGCCGATGGCATCATTCACCACACTGGCTTTATCCGCACCAAAGAAGATAATATCATTGCTTTCTGCACCAGTACGCTCAATTAGGCTTACCAATACATCATCAGTCATATTCTTAATGATAGGAGACTGTAGACCAGATTCTTTATCCACGCCGTTATTGATGTTGCTAGCGTCATTGACTTTAATATAAGCCAGACCACGTGCACCATAGATACCAACGAACTTGGTATAGGCATCGATTTGCTTGCGGCTTAATGAAGCGCCACCTGGTATACGTAGGGCAGCAACGCGACCTTTAGGATCGTTAGCAGGACCGGCAAACACTTTGAAATCAACGTCTTTCATCAAGTCTGCAACGTCAATCAATTTAAGCGGAATACGCAAGTCAGGCTTGTCTGAGGCATAATCACGCATGGCTTCAGCA
>NZ_DATIRM010000354.1:0-3878 GCF_035469765.1 Psychrobacter sp. | reverse complement strand
GATTTTAGTCTGGCGGAATTATTGCAGTATGCTGAGCACCCTATTATTGTGACCAGTAAAGATGCCGTAAAAATAAGTGCTTTGTTACTACAAATGGCGGGCGATCAGACACTGAGTGATGAATATAAGGCACTAATCAGTAGGTTATGGGTATTGCCGGTCACTGCGGTGCTGTCTAATAATTGCTATGAGACTTTGCAACAGCAATTACGAGCGTTGAATATCACTGCAAGCGCTCAAAACTCTGAGAGAACAAACGTTTAGTGCGTATCGTATCAATTGAAAATATTTTTAGGAATACCCCATGTCAACTCTTATGCCTGTCAAAACTCACATTGTCATTCCTGCGCGTTTAAAAAGTACGCGTTTGCCTAACAAGCCATTGTTAAATATTCATGGCAAGCCCATGATACTTTGGGTGGCTGAAAAAGCAAAACTGGCAGATTTTGCCGATGATATGTGTATTGCGACCGACGATGAATCAATCGCTAAGGTTTGTATAGAAGCAGGCTTTGATGTGGTGATGACACGTAGTAATCATGCTTCGGGCACAGACCGTTTGGCTGAAGTCGCTGCCATTAAAGGCTGGGCTGCTGATGACATAGTGGTCAATATGCAAGGTGATGAACCACTGGTACCGCCATTATTGTTAGAGCAAGTCAAAACATTATTAGTGCAAGATGCAGAGAGCGTCATGGCAACTTTATGTGAGCCTATCGAAGACTATGATACTTTTATACGCCCATCTGTCGTTAAGGTTGTCAGTCAGAACTGTAACGACAAGCAGCAGGCGCTTTATTTTAGTCGCGCGCCGATTCCTTGTGATCGAGATGTGGTCTTGGGTAATGGAAGTAATACACAAGCACCAAAAAATGCTTATCGTCATTTGGGTTTATACGCTTATCGCGTTAGTCTACTGCAGCAGTTTGTCCATTGGTCACAAACGCCGCTTGAAATACTAGAAAGTCTAGAGCAGCTACGTATATTGGAAAATGGTGGGAAAATCGCTATTGCAAAAGCCGCTTGCCCATTACCGGCAGGTGTTGATACGCAAGAGGATTTAGATCGTCTAAATGCCATGAGCATGTCTGATTTTTAATATAAGTGATATAAAGTAGCCTAAGTAATAAATAGTTTAATAAATGCTATTTGATTCAAACTAATTCTTAATGAAAAATATTAAATGATTGCCATGAGTGAGCGGACAAATATGACTGATGATATTTATTTTGCGCCACTATTGCCATGGCAACAGGTGCTTTGGTCACAGCTGACGCAGCGTGTATTGGCACCGCAGCAATCTCTACCTCATGCGCTGTTGGCGGCTGGCATGCAAGGCATGGGCAAGCGCGCGTTCGTCTGGCGTTTGGTGGCTTGGCTATTATGCCGTGTGCGTGATGAGCATCCACTAGGCGCTTGTGGTCATTGTGAAAGCTGTCAATGGCTTAGATCTGGTACACATCCAAGCTTACAAGCATTACCGTTAATTAGTCTGCCTGTCAGTGGTGATAATGCCTATAATCAAGAAATAGCGAGCAGCACAGCGAAAGATAAAAAATCTACTAAAACCGCGAGTAACGCCTCACTAAAAATAAAAGTAGATGATATCCGTGCTTTGCAGCCTTTTATTTATCAAGGCGGGCAGGGGATGCGCATTTGCGTACTCGATCACGCTGAAAAGATGACCATTGCCGCTGCCAATGCCTTACTGAAAACGTTGGAAGAGCCACAAGCTCAAGTGTATTTATTCTTGATTAGTGATGCGCCCTCTCAGCTACTGCCTACTATTAAAAGCCGTGTTCAGCAGCTGGCATTGCAGAGAATTGATCCTGCTATCTCACTGGACTATGTGACTCAAGCGCTTGGTAGTACGGTCAATCATCGTGAAGCGGTCGGCGCGGCTGCCATTGAGCAGCTCATCCAGTTAGCGAATGGCGCGCCTTTAGCAGCCATCACACTTGCTCAGGCACCGTGGTATAGCAAGCGCGCACTATGGCTGACGACATGGCAGGCGTTACGTAGTGGTAAACGTAGTAGCGTAGCAGCGAGTGATTATTGGCAAACTCAGCTTGGTATTATCGAATTTATCCAACTGTCTGAGCTGATGCTACTTGATATGCGCCGTGTTTCGTTAGGATTTGATGCATTGCAAAAGGATGTTAAATTAGCCGAAATTTTGCAAGATAATGAACCAAGCGAAAGCGTGATAGAGCATTTTTCATATAGCTTACAACAGACAAAAATAGCACTACAACAAAATGTGCAAGAAAAATTTGCTTATGATAATCTGATGCAAGAGTTAGTTTCTTTATAATAGACATGTAAGCCTAGTAATTTACTGAAAGATATCGCATTTATAGCTGATACTGATATTTTAATCTTGCACATCATTAGTCATATATTAAAAATACTGTAAACCTCATAAATAAAGGAAGCTGACTATGGCAATGCCAGGACGTGGCGGGATTTTAACCTGTCATATTGAAAATATGGATACGTTATATGCAAGCTATCTATCCTTTGTTACTAATGGCGCTCTGTTTGTACCCTCTGATCGAGCGCAAAATCTAGGCGATGAGGTGTTTATTGCGGTCACTTTGCCCAACTCTAGTGAGCGTTTACCCATGAATGGTAAGGTGGTTTGGATTAATTCTAAAGCCCAAAGTGGTCGACCAGCGGGTTTTGCAGTACAGATCGGTACAGACATATCTGGACTACGCATCAAAAACGAAGTCGAGCGTCTATTGGCAGGTAAAATTGATAGTTTGCAATCTACTTATACTATGTAGACTTTATGCTTAGCATCAGATAAAAAACAGCCTTATACTCTTATAAGGCTGTTTTGCTATGAGTGGTATATTCTGAAATCATAATAATACTAATAACGCGGCGGCACATACATATCATCAGGGATAGGCTCACGGTAATATTCATCATCGCGTTTGCGATTGGGCAACTCAATCTCGTCACGAGGGACTTCTTTATAAGGGATTTGTTCGAGTAAATGCGCAATACAGTTTAGTCTTGCGCGCTTCTTGTTATTACCCTCAACTACCCACCATGGTGCTTCAGGGATATGAGTGCGCTCAAACATGGTCTCTTTTGCTTTGGTGTAGTCTTCCCAGCGTCGGCGTGATTGTAAATCCATCGGTGAGAGCTTCCACTGTTTCAGTGGGTCATATATCCGACTCATAAAGCGTGCATGTTGCTCATCATCGGTAATGGAAAACCAATATTTTACTAAGCGTATGCCTGATCGCACTAGCATGCGCTCAAATTCTGGCACCGACTGAAAAAACTCTTCATACTGCGCATCTGTACAAAACCCCATGACCCGCTCAACACCGCCGCGGTTATACCAGCTGCGATCAAACAATACGATCTCACCTGCGGCTGGTAAATGCGCGACATAGCGCTGAAAATACCATTGTGTTTGCTCGCGTTCCGTTGGAGCAGGTAAGGCTGCAACACGGCAAACTCTAGGGTTCAGCCGCTGGGTAATGCGTTTGATGGCGCCACCTTTACCAGCAGAATCCCGCCCTTCAAAGATGACGACGATACGCTCACCGCGATCAACTACCCAATCCTGTAGTTTTATAAGTTCTCGCTGTAGTCGTACCAATTCATGAAAGTATGTACGTCGATCTAGTTTTTCTTGCTCGCTCATCTCACGTCCGTTAAAACGAAAGTCACGTGCATAGTCATCTATTTCGTTTTCTAGTTCTTCATCATACGTATCGATTAAGTCTTGGTGCATTTTCCGACGCAGTTCATCATCAAGAATGTCTTTTTCGATGCGCTCAGAAAGAATGGCTTGTTCCTGATTGTACCGATCTAAATCCTCCTTAGTCGTTAGAGATTGAAAATCAGCGGTTGTA
>NZ_DATIRM010000353.1:0-1857 GCF_035469765.1 Psychrobacter sp. | reverse complement strand
CTTTATCTGAATAGTGCTTTTTAATTACATGGCTTATATCTTATTGCGCTTGGTCATGCATTTTATGGTTTTTTGAACCATGATGACCTTTTGCTTTTCTTTCTGTCTTGAATTGCGCCATCTTTTCACGCTGTTCAGGTGTTAACACTTGAGAAATCGCATGTTGGGTCTGGATACGTTCGATAAAACGCTGCTTGGTTTTTGCTGCTTGTTGGTCAGCAAGACGGTTGACTGCTGCTGAGTCTAAGGTTCTGGCACTGGTCAATACTTGTATCTGCTGCTGCATTTGCATACGTTCTGCTTGATATTTTGCACGGTCATTTTTGCGATCACCATTCTTTTCTTGCATGATGGCTTTTATTTGCGCCTGCTGCGTCGCTGTCAAATCTAGCTGCGCCATGGGACCTCTCATGCCATCTTTATGCATGCCATTTTTTATGCCATCTTGATGATGCTTCTGCATTTTACTGGTTGTTGGAGCGGTATCGGTAGTTGCATTGACACTGGTACAGGCCGTCACAGTCAACACACTAGACATGGCCAATACTGAGCCTATCAATAATTTTTTCATTTGCATAATAATTTCCTTAATTTTATAAAAGCGAGGATGTATCTAATGAGCCTAGTTTTGATCGAGTATCCCGGATAGTTACTATGAATCATTACTGGGCATCAACTTGTTTTTGATAACCGCTATCATACAACAGCTAGAGGTTACGAACATTTATGAAACATTAAGAAAGGTAACGTTTATAGCGCATAGGTGAGGCTTGCCTGATAATATGAGCCATAACATGATTGAGAGGCATAAGAATAAGGTGATAACGATGTCAAATATTTTATTGGGTGACGATGACGAAGAGTTGACTCAATTATTGCAAGAATATCTGCATAATCACGGGATTCACTGTGACTGCGTGCATGATGGTGAAGCGGTCATAGAACGATTAAAAGCTACGATGCCGGATAATTCGCCTTATGATTTATTGGTGCTCGATATCATGATGCCAAAAATAGACGGGCTCAGTGTGTTACGTCAGCTGCCGGCTATCAGTGATATCCCTGTCATTATGCTTACAGCAAAAGGGGAGGAGATAGATCGTATCATTGGGCTTGAGCTTGGTGCTGATGATTATATTACCAAGCCTTGTAATCCACGTGAGCTGCTGGCACGTATTAATGCAGTGATTAAGCGCACCAATAGTGTTGCAAATCTTGCAGAGCAATTGCCGCTTCCTAGCAGTCGCTTGCATCTTGACCAACAGCAAAGGCTTTGTGAGATAGATGGTATAGAGCTTCAATTGACAGGCACAGAATTTGACTTATTGCTGGCTTTATTAAGACAAAAAGGTGAAGTGGTCAATAAATCGTGGTTATCACAGCATGTCTTGCAGCGAGAATTACAGCCCTTTGATCGTAGCCTTGACGTCCACGTCTCTCGCCTGCGTAAAAAGCTTCAACCTTTTCATGATGAGCCAATCAAGGCGATTCGTGGCAAAGGCTATCAGTTGGTGCTCTAATGACAGACAAACCCCAAAATCTTGCAGCGACAAAAAAATCGAAGCTGAGTATACCTGTGCCGCTGTTTTGGCGACTGTTTTTGAGTTTGCTGTCGATGATCCTGATCACCTCTATCTTATCTATCGCGGTTGAGCGTTGGCTCAATGAACGAGAGCTCGCCACCCGTATGGATTCTCAAATTGACAAGCTATTGATTCAGCGTGAGCGGCTGGTGGAATCCTTGGAGTCGGGGGACTTATCCGCTGTAAAGCAGATTTATAACGAAGATCGAAGGCTCATGAGCCAAATCAGGATATATGATGAGCGGGGCGCTATTATATTTCCAAGATATCGTTT
>NZ_DATIRM010000352.1:0-2310 GCF_035469765.1 Psychrobacter sp. | reverse complement strand
ACTCAGCATCGGCGACCGCCCTACTCCAGAACCCAAGGCCAATGAGGTCCGCGTCAAAACCATCTTGGCCTCCATTCATAATCACGACTTACTCACCATTCGTGGTAAATATGGTTTCAAACCCGAAATGCCTGCCATCGGTGGTAGTGAAGCGGTTGGTATCATCGATGCGGTCGGTAGCGAAGTTAAAAATTTAAAAGTCGGTCAACGTGTCGCAGCGGCCAGTGTGCAAGCGACTTGGGCAGAGTATTTCGTTGCTGTGGAAAATATGGTATTTCCTGTACCCGACAGCTTAGACGATGAGATGGCAGCGCAATTGATTGCCATGCCACTGAGCGCTTTGATGTTGCTTGAGTTCTTAGAATTACAAGCCGGTCAATGGGTTATCCAGAACGCCGCCAATGGCGCAGTCGGTAAGTCACTCGCCATGCTAGCCGCTGCACGTGGGGTAAAAACCATCAACGTGGTACGCAGTAACGATGCGGTAGCAGAGCTAGAAGCCATTGGGGTCGAAAATAATATCAATACCGAAGATAATGACTGGAAAGAGCAAGTAAAATCTATCCTTGGTGAGGAAAAAATCAGCGCAGCGGTTGATTCTGTCGGCGGTGAAGACAGTGGTGCTTTATTATCACTGCTCGGTCATGGCGGCACATTTGCCGTATTTGGTGCGATGTCCGGTAAGCCGATGATGCTTAATCCGACTGATATGATCTTTAAGCAAGCCGTACTCAAAGGCTTTTGGGGCAGTAAACTTAGCCAAGAGATGAGCGTCGAGAATAAACAGCGTTTGGTTGATGAGCTGATAGACCGCGCCGTTAGTGGTCAGTTAAAACTACCAACGGAAGCGACATTTGATTTGGCAGATATCTTAAAAGCGGTTGATGGAAAAATGCAGTCAGAAAAAAGCGGTAAAGTGCTCTTAAAGCCTTAAGCTGTTCTTTAAGCATTTTTCTATACTCGCAAATGAATATCTATATAAAGAAATCTAATTAGGAATAGCCTTATGTCTAACCACACAACGTTTAAAGCCTTGGTAGTCGAAGAAACTAGCGACGGTGAATTCAAAAAAAGCATCCAACAGCGTAACGTCAGTGACTTGCCTGAGAATGACCTATTAATCGAAGTATATTATTCATCGTTAAATTTCAAAGACGCGATGTCAGCAAGCGGCAATAAAAGAATCACCAAGCAATATCCACATACGCCTGGTATCGATGCAGCAGGCATCGTAGTCAGTGACAAGTCTGGAACTTTTAAACCAGGGCAAGAGGTTGTGGTATTCGGTTATGATTTGGGCATGGATACGTCTGGCGGTCTCAGTCAAATGATCTCTATCCCAGCGGATTGGGCGGTCGAATGTCCGTCTTCATTGACGCTAAAAGAAGCGATGACTTATGGTACTGGTGGCTTGACGGCAGCTTTAAGTATTCAAAAGTTAGAAAAGATGGGCGCAAAACCAAGTGACGGACCAGTAGCCGTTACTGGCGCAACTGGTGGTGTCGGCAGCATCAGTATCGCAATCTTAAAGCAATTGGGCTACGAGGTCATTGCCTTCTCAGGGAAACCAGAGCAAAGCGATCACCTAAAAGACTTAGGAGCAAGCGAGGTGCGTCATCGCGATACTATTAATGAAGTCGGCAATAAACCTGTCGGTCGTGAGCTATGGGCAAACGCCATTGATACGATTGGCGGTGATTATCTAGCAAACTTACTCAAGCAAACCAAAGCTGGCGGCGCAGTGACTACGTGTGGTTTGGCATCTTCGCCAGTGTTTTCCATGACCGTCATGCCGTTCATCACCAGAGCGGTGTCATTATTGGGTATCGATTCGGTCTATATTCCATTGGCGGATAAAAAAGCCATTTGGGAGCGTGTCGCGACCGATATGAAACTGCCCAATCTTGAGAGCTATGGCGAAGAAATTACGCTTGAGCAAACGCCAGAATACTTGGATCGCTTTATATCAAGTAAAGTAGTGGGTCGTTATGTGGTGAATGTTCGGGGTTAAGTTTTTGGTTTTTGACAGATAAATTTGATAAACAGCGGCAGTGTTCCTTTTGGGATGCTGCCGTTTTTTGAAATGCTGTTTAAATATATAAAATTCATGTTTATCTTATTTCTCAAAAGAAATTAGGAGTTGCAATATGTCAGGTTCAGTTCGCATGTTTAATCATAGATTTGTCAACAGTAAGCTTTCTAATAGTGAACTGCAAGCTCTGTGTTGGGCTATAATTCATAACGTTCAGTTTGATCCGTTTACTAATGCTGGAAAATTCATTAAACCCATTCCTGAAAAGCGCTTTAAAC
>NZ_DATIRM010000351.1:0-9578 GCF_035469765.1 Psychrobacter sp. | reverse complement strand
CCATATTTTTTCGCCAATTACTAGAAATTTCTTCTTAGTAACATTGATAGATATATTTTCTCACAGGCCTTATATTAGCAAGAAGTACCGTAGGTAGTGGTGTCAGCGTTATTTTTTCTAAGTTGAGTATCTTTTTGATAGATGAAAATAAGTAACGTTATGTAAATACATAGCTAAAACAGAGCGAAAGTTTGTGCTACATGTCGTTGCATGCGGTTGTGTTTTGGTAACGATGAATTGTAAAAAAAGTGTTATAGCGCCATTATTAGCACAACATATTGTATGTGATAAAATAGTAGCTTACAGATATTATTACTATTTGAGATAGTATTAAAAAATTGTTATTAATCATCTGATTTTTATCATTATTAGGAGACACCACAATGACGCGTAAATCCATTGTAAAACCCATGTTGTTATCAGCTGTATTAGCAACTTCTACTGTCGGCTTGACAGGCTGTGGTTATAATAATCTTCAGGCTCAAGATGAGCAAGTGACGGCATCGTGGTCGGAGGTAGTCAACCAATATCAACGTCGCTCGGATTTGGTGCCAAACTTGGTTAAAGTGGTACAGCAATATGCCAAGCAAGAGCAAGAAGTCTTTACGCAAGTGGCTGAGGCACGCTCACGCGCTGGCAGTATTACCGTAACGCCAGAAGTGTTAAACGACCCTGAAGCGATGGAGCGTTATGCTGCTGCGCAAGAACAGATGACTGGCGCACTATCACGTTTGATGGCAGTATCTGAGCGTTATCCTGAACTCAAATCAGATGCTTTGTTCCAAGATTTGCAAGCGCAGTTAGAAGGCACTGAAAACCGTATCGCTGTTGCTCGTAATCGCTATATCCAAGAAGTACAAGTCTACAACACGACAGTACGTCAATTCCCAACCAATATCACTGCTAAGGTATTTGGTATGAGCGCCAAACCAAACTTTAGCGTGGCTAATGAAAAAGAGATTTCTACAGCACCAAGTGTGGATTTTGACGACGGTGGGTCAGCGACCGCTGAATAATAGTAAGTCAGTAGCAATGAAAGTTAATTTTTAACAATATAATCTCTTATTTATTGATTTTATAGTTGTCTTAAAATTTTGCTGATATGATTTTTCTGGTATAGATAGGCTGCGACCAGTATTGAGCATAAAGCTCGCTTAAAGCCTGTTTATGTCTTTAAGCCATTAATAATAGGTATAGCTCCAATCATGAGGTAATGTTTCACTCTGTATCGATTGCGGTAGTACCTATTAATTTGGTAAGAGTCCGATTTGAGGTGGTATATATTTAATGACTCATTTGAAAACACCCCTAGCTGCATTGCTATTTGCTTTTAGTCTCGGTAGCACATCTATGCTGCATGCGGCGACCAATAATGAGAGCAATGACAGTGCTATTGCTGAAGACAGCGTTTCGAACACGCAAAATCGAAGTGTGGAAGACCTAGTAGGTATTGCAAGAGCCGCTGAATCTAATGAAGCTATTAACGATGCAGTCTTGGGCAATGAGGCAATTAATGAGACCATACTTGGTAATGATGCCATCAATCCGAGCGCATCTAATAATGAGGGTGTGGCAGAGGCTACCAAACGTCCCCCTGTCAAGTCAACGGCTGAGGGTGTCACAGCCGATAAGCTGATATTAAATAGCCCTGTCATCGATCAAGCCAACATTCTGAATCCACAAGAAAAGCAACGCTTAGAGGCACAGCTGCGTACCATCTATCAGCAGGGTTTGGCACAAGCGGCAGTGGTGATTGTCCCAACTACTAATGGTATGCCTATCTTTGATTATGCCTTGCAAGTTGCTGAAAAATGGCAGCTTGGTAGTAAAGATATCGATGATGGCTTGCTCATGGTTGTCGCTGTTAATGACCGTGATATGTATATATTGACAGGTTATGGACTCGAAGGGGTACTACCCGATGCGGCAGTCAATCGTATCATTCGAGAGGATATCACTCCTTTATTTAAGCAAAATAACTATGGCGCTGGTATATTAGCAGGCGTGAATGCTTTACAAAGCCGTTTATCTGCTGATCCTGAAGTATTGGCGCGTGCTGATGCTCAAGCGGCTGAACGTGCTGCCCAGCAAGGCTCAGATGAGGTGCCATCACCCATCTTCTTGTTTATCATAGCAATGATATTTGGCAGTTTTATCACCAGTATCTTTGGTCGGGTATTTGGTTCTGTGCTGACAGCTGGTGGTTTCGTTGCAGGCTCACTGGCATTAGGCGGCGGTCTATTTATGACCATCATCATGGCAGTATTTATTTGGCTGTTCTTGATTTCGCGTGGCGGCGGTGGCGGTAAAGGTGGATCTGGTGGTGGACGCGGCGGCGGCATGATATTCTTGCCGGGTATGGGCGGCGGTGGCGGTCGCAGCGGTGGTGGATTTGGTGGCGGCGGCTTCGGTGGGGGCGGTGGTGGATTTGGCGGTGGCGGTGCTGGTGGCTCTTGGTAAGCAATTAGTATTTTTTAGTGGCTTATCAATAGAGCTGCCTAATAACTGATTAACCATTATCTAATAATAACGTCCATTAATCACCGTTCACTAAATGACCGTAAGTAATGACGTACTTGAGGAATATAGTATCATGGCAGAAAATAGTGCTTCAAAATCCAGCTTTGCCCGTTGGCGGCGCCAAGTCTTATTTGTTCCTATCTTGCATAGTAAGTGGCTGACGCCAGCTGCAAAAGCTCGATTGACAGAGCAGGTCACGCTGGCTGAGCAAGGTCATCGTGGTGAAGTGTTTTTAATCGTAGAAAACCATTTGCCTATTCAAGAAGCTTATAATAGCGATTGTCGTGATCGCGCGGTCGATTTATTTAGTCAATACCGCGTTTGGGACACTGAAGAAAACACCGGTGTGCTGATTTATGTCAATATTTGCGAGCATAAGCTTGAGATTGTCGCTGATCGCGGTATCAGTGCTCATGTCAGTCCAACGGTTTGGCGGGCAATGTGTGATAAAGCGGTAGTCGGCATCACTAATCAAAAGACAGAAGAAAGCTTAGCTGAATTATTAGACGAAGTTGGTCAGGTACTGCGCCAATATTATCATCTGGAGCAAAACCCATCAGGCAACGAGCTGTCTGATACGGTGGTTTTTCTAAAATAAATAGTGCTTAATACAGGCATTTACACGTCTTTATGCATAGAAAAATGACATCACAAACGATATTGGAATATTATGATTGATTTAATAAAAAAACTGCCAAAGGCTGAGCTGCACTTACATATTGAAGGCTCACTTGAGCCTGAGCTTATGTTTAGATTGGCAAAAAAGAACCAGATAGAAATTCCCTATGAAGACATAGACGATGTACGTCGTGCTTATAATTTTACCAATCTTCAGACTTTTTTAGACATCTACTATGCGGGTGCCAATGTCCTTATCACACAAGATGACTTCTACGATTTGACGTGGGAGTATGTTCTGAAATGCGTCGAAGACAATGTGATTCATACAGAGATATTTTTTGATCCACAGACGCATACCGCAAGAGGCGTGGCCTTTGAAACCGTGATAACGGGTATTAAGCGAGCGCTGGCTGATGCCAAGGCGCAATATGGCATTACCTCTTGTATTATCATGTGTTTTTTACGGCATTTATCACAAGAAGAAGCGTTTGAGACGTTAGAGCAGGCAGTACAGTTTAAAGACGATATTATTGGTGTCGGTTTGGATTCTTCGGAGCTAGGTAACCCGCCATCAAAGTTCAAAGATGTCTTTAAAAAGGCAAAAGAAGAGGGCTTTAAATTGGTTGCCCATGCTGGCGAAGAAGCAGACTTCTCTTATATTTATGAAGCGTTAGATTTGTTGGGCATCAGTAGAATCGACCACGGCGTGCAATCTATCAAAAGTGCCGAGCTGATGCAGCGTCTAAAAGATGAGCAGATGCCGCTCACCGTGTGCCCAAATTCTAATATCGAGTTAAGAGTATTTGACAACTATAAAGAGCACAACATCAAAGAGCTGCTAGATTATGGTCTAAATATCACTGTCAACTCAGATGATCCTGCTTATTTTAAAGGTTATATCAACCAAAACTTTATCAATATTAGCGAGAATTTGCCACTCACAGAAGACGATATTATCACTTTGGTAAAAAACTCTTTTAGATCGTCATTTATCAGTGATGAGCTAAAGCAGCAGTATTTAGACAGAGTAGATCAAGCAATAGGCTAACGGTTTGTCTGTTATATCACAGGATGCCCATTTTTTTTACTAACTCCGGCAGGATAACACCAGCTTTTGCTGCCAGAGTAATATCGACTAGCGTATTTGGTGTCGGATAAGGGTTTATTTCGATAATTTTGGCACCGTTATGTTTTGCTAATTGTGCCAGTCCGGCAGCAGGATAGACGAGGCTGGAAGTACCGATACTGATAAACACGTCGCAATTCGCGGCAGCTTCCTCTGCTGTATGCCACTCATGTACCGGTAACGACTCTCCAAACCACACAATATCAGGTCTGATATAACCATCGCAATGCTGGCAAGTAATCAGGGCTTCATCAAAGTCGATATTATCCTCACGGTCGTAATGGCCTTTTAATTGGGTTGTATGTGGTATCTGACATCGGCTACATAGATTACGCCACAGATTGCCATGTAAGTGGATGACGTCACTGCCTGCTTGCTCATGCAAATCATCGACGTTTTGAGTAATGAGGGTCAAGTGTTGATTGGTCAATTGACTGTTGTACTGCCACTGCGCCAGTGCTGTATGTGCAGGATTTGGCTTTTTACTTGCAACCAGTTGTCTGCGCCATTGATACCATGACCAAACCAGCTTTGGGTCACGGGAAAAGGCATCTGGTGTTGCCAAGTCCTCAGCGCTATAATTTTCCCACAAGCCAGTTTGCTTATCACGAAAAGTCGGTATGCCGCTTTCTGCTGAAATCCCTGCACCCGTTAAGAGACAAATGCGCTGCTTTGTTTTTAATAGTTCGGCGGCACGCTCTACTTCTGCTATTAACGCTGATGGTAATTCTGCTAACATAAGCTAACCCTTGCTAATAATGGATATCCCTTCTTATGATAGACGGAATTTGGTGGCTTGTCATATTGATAGCAGTTGTCATTGGATTATGGTTGTTTGCAAAAACACGTGCGCCAAAATCAACCGATCTGCATGACACAAAGTCAAAGCTCAAAAATAAGCCGATGAATGATGCGCTACAAAAAACAGCAAAGATGATTAAGCAGGATTTTCCTGATTATGGTGTTACACGAAAGGGCAATCATCTGCTTGTCAGTCGACAAAATACGAAAATCGCTATGATTACGATTGACCCCAAGCTTGCTGCCAGTCAACGCCGTTTGGGTGATATACCGGTGATTAATTATCAGCGTGTTCCTAGCCGCGCGCAATTGGATGCCAATTTGCACGACGCAGAATAGGTCTGTACAAATATCTAGCTAGGAAAAGTAATGCTCCGTCATAGAGCAGCAGAAAGCATGAAATGGAGTTAACACCAATATATACAACATTTTATAGGTATTAACAGACAAGATTATTAATGATAAAAACTTTGAGGCTTTATTTTAAATGATGTTAGAGTTTTGAGGTAATGCTAGGGAAGGGTGAAATACGATGATTGGTGCGCTCGGCGGGAATCGAACCCACGACCCTCGGCTTCGGAGACCGATACTCTATCCAACTGAGCTACGAGCGCAAAAGTGTCTAAAAATAAAGACCGCTTAGTCTAACAAATAAAAGTCATAAAGCCAATGAATGAAGACAGCTATTGAGGTTTTTTAAGAAAAAACAGCATAGTCCGCAAACAGGCATGGCAATCTACCCGTCTTTTCCCTTATAATGTCAGGGAGAATCCATATTTATAATCACCGATTACAAGTGCGCTCGCATGCGGGATGGCTGTTTGCTATTGACAACGGTTTATTGTCAAAGGAGGACAGACAGAATGTCTAAGTCGTGTTGACCCTTGTATACGTAATAAGAGAACGTGACGAATGAGAAAAGTAGTTATGTTATCGGCAGCTGCCATTCTAGGAATCGCTAGTATCGCTGTGAGCCAAGCTGAAAGTGCTGTAGATACGCCTGTTACTATATCTGCTGTTGCAGAAGGCAAAGAGGTTGTCGAAAATGCGCCTCAAAAGCTGGGTGATGAGCCCCAAGCAGCTGCAGATACAACGGACGGCGCTGCTCCTGCTGATGCAACTGCACAAGCAGACGCGATAGCAACAGATGCACCAGCCGAGGCAACTGTGGCAGCCGCACCAGCTGCTGCTGAAGAACCGATTCCACAGGATACGCCGCAAGTACAAAAGCTAATTGCGTTATATCCAAACTTGATTGCTCGTATTCAGCCTATCGGTAAAGTATGTTTTGAAAAAGATGAAGTTTGTGATGTGACGGCTCGTTCTGCTGGTCCAGCTGCAGGCGACGGTCCTCGTGATGGTAAAGCAGTATATGGTGCCGTATGTCAGACTTGCCATGCGGCAGGATTGCTTGGCTCACCTATTTTGGGTGATGCTGGGGCTTGGGGACCTCGTATAGCAAAAGGTAAAGATACCCTATATACCCATGCTATCAATGGTTTCAATGCTATGCCTGCCAAAGGCGGTGCAGATATTCCTGATGAAGAAGTGCAAAATGCCGTTGATTATATGGTTGATGAAGCCAGCTAATGATCATTATCCTAGTACTTTAATTAAGTATTAGGGTGGTCGGTAAACATACTGATATCTCGGTTGTTTTACCTCTTATATAAGTCTGTTAAGCAAGGTTCGTTCGATAACTAATATATCCAGAGCGTCTATCTCATGTAGTGAGATAGACGCTTTTTTATGTATGATTGATAGGACTAATATCGTACTTATGGCATAGCAACGTTGAAATAGCCTCCTATTAGCCTCACATTAATACACGACAGCAACTATTATAAAAATTAGTATGCCCATTTCTCAAAATATTTTATAGATTAATCATTCATAAAGAGGTATTCATGTCTGAAGTACCAGCACTATCGATTCAGAATTTATCCAAAACTTATGCCAACGGGTTTTCAGCATTAAAAGACGTCAGTCTTACGGTTCCGCAAGGGGGATTTTTTGCGTTACTGGGACCAAATGGTGCTGGTAAATCAACGATGATTGGCATTATTAGCTCGCTCTTTAAGCCAACAGCGGGTAGTGTCCATATCTTTGGAACGGATCTATTGGCTGATCCCTCAAAAGCCAAGCAATTTTTGGGCGTAGTACCGCAAGAGTTTAACTTTAATCAGTTCGAAAAAGTTGAAGATATTCTTATTACCCAAGCAGGCTATTTTGGCATTGCAGCAAAAGAGGCAAAACCGCGTGCAGAGAAGTTGCTTAAAGCCTTAGGGCTTTGGGACAAACGTGACAGCAAATCGCGTGAGCTCTCAGGTGGCATGAAGCGTCGGTTGATGATTGCACGGGCGCTGATACATAAACCGCGTCTATTGATATTAGATGAACCCACTGCTGGTGTAGATATTGAGCTACGACGCTCGATGTGGGAGTTTATGGAGAAGATTAATATTGAAGAAAACACAACCATTATTCTAACCACGCATTATCTTGAAGAGGCAGAGCAACTGTGTAAGCGTATTGCGATTTTGGATCACGGTGAGATTCGTATCAATACTGAAATGAAAGACTTGCTTGCCCAGCTATCGGTTGAGACCTTTGTCTTTGATGTGGCGACTCCGTTAACGCATCAACTAGTGCTAACTGGTGTGACCGATGTTGTACAGCCAGATGATTTGACGATTGAAGTAACATTGACAGAGGGTGAGTCGTTAAATGGTGTCTTTACTCAACTGTCTGAGCAAGGTATTAAGGTCGCAAGTATGCGTAATAAAGCCAACCGTTTAGAAGAGCTGTTTATGCGTCTAGTGGATAAAAGCTTACACGAGCCTTTAAGCTCGTAGGTCTTTAGCATCAGCTGATCTTGATAGTTGGGCTTTATAACCAATTTTTATGAATAACAAGACCGTATTAATAAGTCTTCATTTAACATATATATTAAATAGAATAATCAGATAGGCAAATCTGCTTGCAATAGAGACTATTTGCTCTAGCAAGCATAGGCGCTTAGGAGAGATACCGCATGAACTTTGCACAACGCTGGATTGCATTTCGCACTATTTTAGTCAAAGAAGTGCGCCGGATTTTACGTATTTGGCCACAGACTTTATTGCCGCCAGTCATCACCATGAGTCTGTATTTTGTCATCTTTGGTAAGATGATTGGATCACGTGTGGGTGAAATGGGCGGTGTGCCGTATATGCAGTTTATCGTGCCTGGTTTGATTATGATGGCGATTATCACCAACAGTTATTCTAATGTGGTCTCAAGCTTTTTTAGTGCCAAATTTACTGCCAGTATCGAGGAGCTCTTGGTCTCGCCAGTCTCTAAGCATGCCATTTTAATGGGCTATATCAGCGGTGGTATCTTTCGCGGATTAGCGATTGGTATCATTGTCTCGATCGTGGCGCTGTTCTTTACTGATCTTGGTATTGAGCATTTATTTGTGACGATATTTACCGTCCTTGGCACTTCTATTTTGTTTTCATTGGGCGGCTTTATTAATGCTGTCTTTGCCCGCTCTTTTGATGATATCTCTATCATTCCAAGTTTTGTATTGACGCCGCTGACGTATCTAGGTGGAGTGTTTTACTCGCTGGAAAATCTATCACCATTTTGGCAAAATATCTCATTATTGAACCCAATCGTCTATATGGTCAACTCGTTTCGCTATGGGATTTTGGGCTATTCTGATGTCAATGTCTGGTATTCGATGGGCGCTATTTTTGCCTTCTGTGCGATATTCTATACCATTGCTTATCGACTATTAAGTGACGGCTCGCGGGTACGTTTGTAGGAAGAATAGGGCTCGTATGAATCTTGTATTCCGTTCGAGCAATTGAACCGGTTAATAATCAAACCAAAAATGTTAAATGCTATTTAATTTTAATCATTACTATTAGGAAGTACCAATGAGTATCCACGGTATCTTGGGTGAACAAACTACTGATTATCCCACTGAGTATAGTCCAGAGACTTTGTATCCGATTGCCCGTAGTATGGGGCGAGACGTAATTGGTTGGCAAGATGATAAGCTGGAAGTAGGCATTGATTGGTGGCAGGCATTTGAGTTGTCATGGTTAAACCACCAAGGCATCTCACAGGTTGCTATCGCACGCTTTGGTATTCCGGCAAGTTCGCCATTTATTGTCGAATCAAAGTCACTGAAACTTTATCTAAATAGTATTAACTTTACTGAGTTTGGTAGTTGGGCAGAAGTACAAACGCTAATTGCCAAAGATTTGTCAAAATGTGTGCAGGGAGAGGTACAAGTAGAGTTGTTTGACTTAGATGATGATCGCTCAGGGCTGTTAATTTCTCAACCTGATGGCATCTGTATTGATGATGCGCTTGTGAATAGCACTGAGAAAGTAGCATTAACGCTGCATCCTGATGCGTCGTTATTAGAACTTGATTCAAGAGATTCTCAAATAGAAGATGGCAAGAAGTTTAGCTTTTATTCTAATTTGCTGCGTAGTAATTGTCCGGTCACCAATCA
>NZ_DATIRM010000350.1:0-4482 GCF_035469765.1 Psychrobacter sp. | reverse complement strand
TCATGGCGTGGCTTTTGCTGAGTGTGGTGATGGTTTTATGCAGGTAGTCATGGCGAATATTGGCGATATGATGGTGTAATTTTTGAATCTTACGGTTTTGCTTTTTCCAGTTTTCGCTAAATGTTACTTTCTTACTTAATCGACGCTGTAATTTGGTAAGTTTGCTTTGATTGGATTGGCTTTAAAGCTGTTTTTGGGCTTGATGTACTGACCGTTTGAGGTGGTGAGTAGTTTGCTGATACCCATATCTAAGCCAATGGCGCTTGTGGCAGGGTGTCGAGGGTTGTCAGCCAGTTCACGCTCAGTGCCAAACGACACGTACCAGTGACCTGATTTCTTGCTGATGGTGATGATTTTGATGGTGCCGATAATGTCTTGCGATTTTCTAAACGTCACCAAACCAATGCTATTAGGTAGTTTCACCCGATTGCCCTCGACACGGCAGTATTTATCAAACTGAACCAATCTGATTGAGTCTCGTCCATCGGATTTACGCTTAAATCTTGGCATCAGCGTCCGTAACTGGATGTCCGACCCATCAGCCAGTTTAAAGAGCTTGGGTTTTCTAGGTTTCTTTTTATTTTCTTTTAACTTGGCATGTACTTTAGGGTCGAAAAATCGTGACCAAGCGGCAGCAAGATCGCGTACTTTCTGTTGTAAAGATACGGCATTAGAATGGGCTTTTAAGAACTCAAAATCAGGATTGTTCTTTAGATCCATGATTTTATTAACCAGGTTGGTTGCATTAATAAACTCATTTTTGGCAAACATCTCAAACGATATAGCCAGCATTTGATTCCAAACAAAACGTGCAGAGCCGACAAGATTATTTAAAATAACCTCTTGCTCCGCATTAGGCTCAAGCCTAAATTTATACGCTTTGTTGATTCTCATAATGCCAATTCATTTTGTTTTTTTAATGTAAGTTCTAAAATTTAGTATAGCTTATTTCAGTACATAATTTGTATGAATATATAATAAACGCTAGGCGAAATTCACCTCCACCCTAATGTCGGGTGGAGTCCTCTTTCGCGGTTTTGATAGGCAATGATGTTTGATATAGTCAACATACCTTAAAAAGGGCTACAGTACTTCTAGTATAAATTTTTACTGACTATATACGCTTTATATCATATATCTGGCGCAAATATTTATTCAAACCATAAAAAAGTCCTTATCTATGATAGATAAGGACTTTTTTATCAGAAAATATTAGCTAGGTAATTTTTAGATTTTACCATGACACTGTTTGTACTTCAGCGCTGAACCACAAGGACATGGGGCGTTACGGCTGATGTTCATACCAGCATATGGGTTTGGCTCATTTTCATTATTGCCATTACCTGCCATAGCACCAGCTGCCGCAGCACCAACGACATTACGACTTTGCGCTGCTGCTCTTTCCACACCGCCATCCATATTATCGATATCACTGTGTTCAAACTGCATTTGCATATGGGCTGCGTTTTCACGTTGTTGAATTTCTAATGCTTCTAGCTCTTCTTTGGTCGGGATATGCACACGTGACAAGTCTTGTACCGTTTCAGACTTAATTGCGCCAAGCATCATTTGGAACAGCTCAAATGACTCGCGCTTATACTCTTGCTCAGGATTTTTCTGTGCATAGCCACGCAAATGAATCCCTTTACGTAACTGATCCATCTGAGTTAAATGCTCTTTCCAATGCTTATCTAAGCTTTGTAGCATAAAATGACGCTCAAGCTGGGCAGCATCTTTTTCGCCCATCTGTTCACGGCGACTGTGATAGCGATCGATAGCCGTTTGGATAATTTTGGCACGCAGCCCTTCTTCATCTAAGCGGCGATCTTCATCAAGCCAATCATTAATCGGCATTGCAATCTTGAATTCGTTCTCAAGCTCATCCTCTAACCCATCGACATTCCATTGGTCATCGATAGAGCCTGGTGGAATAAACTGGTTAATCATAGCGTTGTAGACTTCTTGATGCATGATTTTGATAGCTTCAAGCAAATCCATCTCTGCTAGTAAATCATCACGCTGACCATAGATAACCTTACGTTGATCATTGGCCACATCATCATATTTCAATAGATTCTTACGCGCATCAAAATCGCGGCTTTCTACTTTACCTTGGGCGTTTTCAATCGACTTTGAAACCATCTTATGTTCAATAGCTTCGTCTTCTTTTAGACCCATTGCACGCATCATATTCACCACGCGATCACCGGCAAAAATACGCATTAAGTCATCTTCAAGTGATAAGAAGAAACGTGACATCCCAGGGTCACCTTGACGACCCGCACGACCACGTAGCTGGTTATCAATACGGCGTGATTCATGACGCTCAGAACCAATAATGTGCAAACCACCAGCCGCAACGACTTGGTCATGCTTGATTTGCCATTGGGCTTTTAGACGCGCCATTTCTTCAGGGCTAACCGCATCAATATCTTCGATAAATGACTGCCAGTTACCGCCAAGAATAATATCGGTACCACGACCTGCCATATTGGTAGCAATCGTGACCGATTTTGGACTACCTGCCTGCGCAATGATTTCTGCTTCACGCTCATGCTGCTTAGCGTTTAGGACGTTATGCTTCACGCCTTCTTGGTCTAGCAGATAAGACAATTCTTCACTGGCTTCAATCGTTGCCGTACCGACCAATACTGGCGCACCTTTAGCTTGAATCTCTTGAATCTCGCGGATGATGCCTTTATATTTGCCTAACTTCGTTAAGAAAATTTGGTCATCCATATCGACACGAGCAATCGGCTCATGCGTTGGAATCACAATGACGTCTAAATCATAAGTTGACTTAAATTCTGCTGCTTCAGTATCAGCAGTACCTGTCATACCAGACAGTTTGTCATAGAGACGGAAAAAGTTCTGGAATGTGGTGGTTGCAAGCGTTTGATTTTCTGCTTGAATCTCGACGTTTTCTTTGGCTTCAACTGCTTGATGCAGACCTTCTGACCAGCGACGACCAGGCATAGTACGCCCAGTGTTTTCATCAACGATAACCACTTCGCCATCATCAACAATGTAATGGATGTTTTTGACAAAGACATGATGAGCGCGAATCGCCGCTTGTACATGAGCCAATAATGGCAAACGACTTGGGCTATAAAGACTTTCATTTTCGCCAAGCTCACCCACTTCGATTAAGAAGCGCTCAATTTTCTCATAACCTTTTTCGCTAATCTCAATCTGGCGGTTTTTCTCATCAATCCAAAAATCTTCTTCTTCATTATTCTTATTGGCTTCTTCGTCTTTTGAGCGGATAAGCACGGGGATAATGGTATTAATCAACGCATACATACGTGATGAATCTTCGGCTTGACCCGAGATAATCAATGGCGTACGAGCTTCATCAATTAAGATCGAGTCAATTTCATCGATAATACAGAAGTTTAATGGACGCTGTTTTTTCTCTTTTAAACTAAAGACCATGTTATCGCGCAAATAATCAAAACCGTACTCGTTATTGGTACCGTAAGTAATATCCGCTTGATAAGCATTGACTTTTTCTTGTGGCGGTTGCTGCGAGTAAATCACCCCAACCGTCATGCCCAAAAAGCCAAATAAGGGACGGTTTAATTCCGCATCACGTGCCGCCAAATAATCGTTGACCGTCACCAAATGCACGCCTTTGCCACTGATAGCATTCAGGTACATCGCCAAGGTACCCATTAAGGTTTTACCCTCACCAGTCTTCATCTCAGCGATTTTGCCTTCATGCAAGGTGATACCACCGATCAGCTGTACGTCGTAGTGACGCATGCCATTAACCCGTAGCGACGCTTCGCGGCAGATCGCAAACGCTTCTGGCAATAAGGCATCTAAGCTTTCGCCATTTTGGTGTCTTGCTTTAAATTCTGCGGTTTTTTGTTGTAATTGTTCATCAGACAGAGCTTGTATCGTAGCCTCGTATGCGTTGATTTTGCTGACCACTTTGCGCATGCGTTTAAGCTCACGCTCATTTTTGGTGCCAACGACACTGCCTATAATCTTTGATAACATAATTTTTTGACCTATGGAAATATTCGATAATTAGTGCGCATTAGCCAACGTTTTTCTCGCCGTCTTTTCATCATCCGGCTAAGTGCTACACAATGAAGTATCGCCTAATGAAGTATCGCCCAATTCAGTGTGACGTCATTATATATGGTTATGACGCCGATGGATACAAGGGCAATGAGTAGATATTTGCCGACGTAAAAGCATGGCGGGACGTGTTAAAATAGCGCTTATAGGTTCGTTACTAAATACGATAGATACGTTATGTTATGACGCTAAAAGCGATTGTTTTTTATCATGCATTAATAATTAACAGCCTTTATCTCCCCCACCGTAAAATCATGCCGTTCAGGGCGTGGATGTAAGGCGGTTTAGTCAGGTGTGTTCTGCTGCTCAATATACCGCCTTAATATGTCGATAGGCGCACCACCGCAACTACTTGCAAAGTAGCTGGGAGACCAAAGCGCATCGCCCCATAAT
>NZ_DATIRM010000349.1:0-5001 GCF_035469765.1 Psychrobacter sp. | reverse complement strand
ATCAACGCTCAAAGCTGGACAAACCATGAGACCGTCTATATCTTTACAGATAATGGACGAGATGAGATTACCCTTGTTGATATTATGGCGCATGTCGGCGAAGAGAATGCAGCGGTCGGTAGCTTAAAATCACCAATGCCAGGACAGGTCGTTGCCTTTAAGGTAGCAGTTGGTGATACCGTGAAAAAGGGCGAGCCATTAGCCGTCATCGAAGCGATGAAAATCGAACATACCATTACGGCACCGACAGACGGCGTGGTTGCAGAATTGTTATTTGGCGCAGGTGACTTGGTTGCTGATGGTGATGAGCTGCTGCGTATTGATAGTGAAGATAGTAAGTAAAAAGGACAATCAGTATGAGTATCTCGTACCCAAAACACGTTACCATCGTCGATGTCAGTCCACGTGATGGCTTGCAAAATGAAGCCATGACAGTGCCGACTGAGGTTAAGCAAAGGCTTATCGATGACTTGATTGCCGCAGGGATTAAAAAACTTGAGGCTACTAGCTTTGTATCGCCTAAATGGGTGCCGCAAATGGGCGATAATAGCGCACTGTTAGAAGCACTTGCAGCCACACGCCACAGTGATGTGAGTTATTCGGTACTGGTGCCGAATATGCGTGGTTTTGAGAATGCTATCTTGCATCGCCCTGATGAAATCGTTATTTTTGGCTCAGCAAGCGAAACCTTTAGCCAAAAGAATATCAATTGCAGTATTGATGAAAGTATCGAACGTTTTGCGCCCGTTGCCGCTGCTGCCAAAGCAAAAGGTATCAAAGTACGCGGCGTCATCTCTTGCACGGTAGGTTGCCCTTATGAAGGCGAAATTGATCCAAGCCAAGTAGCGTATGTTACCAAGCGATTAATTGAGATTGGTGCTGAGCAAATTGGTATTGCAGATACCATTGGTGTTGGTACGCCGCTCAAGGTACAGCGGGCGCTACAGGCTGCACTTGAATATGCTGATATCAGTATGCTATCAGGGCATTTTCATGATACCTATGGTCAAGCTCTCAGCAATACATTAGCAGCACTACAAATGGGTGTGAGTGAATTTGATACTTCAGTCGCTGGACTTGGTGGTTGTCCTTATGCTAAAGGCGCAACGGGCAATGTTGCCACTGAAGATGTGGTTTATATGCTGCATGGTATGGGTATCAGTACTGGTATTGATTTGGATAAATTGGTCGTTGCTGGTGAGCGTATCAGTGAGTTTTTAGGTCGTCCTAATGGCTCAAACGTGGCACGTGCCTTGATTAATAAACGTCAGTCTTAACCAATATAGTCAATCTACTATAAAAGTGTTACAGCGTTAACCTCGCTTGAAGTATTTAATATACATCTACACTTGGTTGCCTTGTACCACTTTCAAATTGAATTGTCTATAACATCAAAAGTGGCATCAAAAATACAGTGGCTTTAAAAAACAGATTAAAATTCAAGATTTAAAACATCAAAATACAAGGAATGGTTATGAGTTTACCTGGATTGAATTTTCAGCTTGGCGAAGATATCGACGCCTTACGTGACATGGTACAACAGTTTGCGGCTAATGAAATTGCCCCACGTGCTGCCGAGATTGACAGTAGCGACGAGTTCCCAATGGATTTATGGCAAAAGATGGGCGATATTGGTCTACATGGCATCACCGTTCCTGAAGAGTATGGTGGCTCTGACATGGGTTATGTCGCGCATATGGTCGCGATGGAAGAGATTAGCCGTGCTTCTGCCTCTGTGGCACTTAGCTATGGTGCGCATTCTAATCTGTGTATCAATCAGCTCAAACGTAACGGCAGTGAAGCCCAAAAACAAAAATATCTGCCAAAACTCATCAGTGGTGAATTCATAGGCGCACTAGCCATGAGTGAAACCGGTGCAGGCTCAGATGTGGTCAGCATGAAGCTAAAAGCCGAAGAAAAAGACGGTCATTATGTGCTAAATGGTAGCAAAATGTGGATTACCAATGGTCCTGATGCTGATGTGATGGTGGTTTATGCCAAAACCAATCCAGAGCTAGGTGCCAAAGGCATGACCGCTTTTATCGTTGAAAAAGGCATGGAAGGCTTTGGCACCGCTCAAAAGCTTGATAAGCTAGGCATGCGTGGTAGTCATACTGGTGAGATGACCTTTAATAATGTTGAAGTACCTAAAGAGAATATCTTAGGCGGCTTAAACGAAGGCGTTAAAGTTTTAATGAGTGGACTGGATTACGAGCGTGCAGTATTAGCCGCAGGTCCTATCGGTATCATGCAAGCAGTGATGGATAATGTCGTTCCTTATATCCATGACCGTAAGCAGTTTGGGCAAGCTATCGGTGAGTTTCAGCTTATCCAAGGTAAAGTCGCCGATATGTATACCATCCTGCAAGCTGGACGCAGCTTCTTATATACCGTTGGTAAAAACCTCGATATGTTAGATCAGCGCGGTGCCGGTCATAGTCGAGAAGTGCGTAAAGATTGTGCCAGTGTGATTTTATGGTGTGCTGAAAAAGCCACTTGGATGGCAGGCGAGGGCATTCAAATCTTTGGCGGTAATGGCTATACCAATGAGTATCCACTAGGTCGTTACTGGCGTGATGCCAAGCTTTATGAGATTGGTGCGGGTACCAGTGAGATTCGTCGTATGTTGGTTGGTCGTGAGTTGTTTAACGAAACAAAATAATACTAACTCCTAAAAGTCGATTAACTTTGTCAAACTTGCTAAGCCTACTTGATGTAGTGCTTGCAGAAGTTTTTCGCATTACTCTAACTTTTGGAAGTGGTATAAAAATACTTAGGTTTTGATTAAACCAAAAAAAGCAGGACGTTTAAAACGTCCTGCTTTTATATGTCTATTTTTTAGCTAATTTTAGAATACTATGCCTGTTTACTATGGTCAAAATAGCGTGCGAGACCATTTAATAATAAATCATCGCGCAGGCGCACTGGGCGGTTGACGTGTTGGGCAATAATAGCCGCATCACCACCAGTCATAATCACTTCAAAGTTGGGATGACGATTACTAATCTCGTTAATAGCACCGACAATTGATAATAATATCCCGCGATGTACCGCATCTTGCGTGGTGATGCCTTGACTGACACTATCAAAAGTACCGTTAGAGATGGTGATTTGCTTGGTACCTGAAAATAACGACTCGCGTTGAAGATAAATACTGGGGAAAATATAACCGCCCAAATGCTCAGCATGGTCAATCAAATCAATGGTCACTGCTGTACCGCAGCCAATCACACATTGACGTTTGGTTCTATCCACCGCACCGAGCATTTGTAGCCAGCGATCACAGCCGAGCTGCTCATCGTTATAAGCGCTTTTCATCAGCGGATGATTGGCATCGACATGGACAAATTCAAATGGGATATTAAGGCGACTGAGTGTCTCTGAAACTTTGACATTGAGATCATCGCCGAGCACCGATGAGATACCGATAAAGTCAGGGGCATAACGCTCAAAGCGGTCGGTCAAACCCATGAGTAATTCGGCAGGTGCTTGCAAATGTTGCTTGGCATCATGTGAGACTATCTGTCCGATATCATCGGTAAGCCAGTATTTAAGGCGGGTGTTGCCGAGATCAAGCCAGAGCATAAAATTCCCTTTAGATAGAGCGCATTAAGTAAATGCTTTAAGCGTTATCAATAACGTCGATGCGTCCGGTAAAAAGCGCAGAAATATTACCGTTATCTTGGCGTAATTGCAAACATCCATGTGTATCAATACCGCAAGCATAGCCAGTGAGCGTCTCTTTCTGACCGTTGTGCTCTTGAGTAATACGTAAGCGCAGTCCTGCTAGTGCATCCATTGAGTCAAATTGCTGTAAAAAGCTGTCTAAATTATAGGTTTGGCCAGTTGGCTTTTCTAACCCTAAATGCTCAAAGCGTGTCATCGCTGCCATGAGCGCTTTACTCATTTGCTGATAAAGCGCTCGTAGACCTGGCAAACTACTTGCTGATTTGTCTGGCTCTAGCAGCTGCTCGATATCCTGTAAGCTAATAGCTTGATAGCTCATACCTTCGCAGGTTTGTGCAGTAAGTTTGGGTGTCGCTTGTACATTAAAACCAACTCCCATCACTACGCCGACCAACTTGCTTGCTTGGGTAACCGGCTCAATTAATATACCAGCAAGTTTGCTAAATTGAATAATTTGCGTGCCCGATACGGTTTCATTTTCTTCAGAGAGAGATTGATAAAATCCCAAATCATTCGCCCATTTTACCCCTATAGGCGTCAATCCTTGCGCAGCTAGTTGTGCATTTAACGTTTGAATAACGGGCATTTTTGCCAGCTCAACGCCAATGATCAACGACAATAAACCACTAATGGGTATATGGACTGGATAGTATAACGACAGATAGACATTGCCGCGTGGTGATTGCCATGAGCGCCCATGTTGTCCGCGACCTGCACTTTGGGTTTCGGCAGTCAGTAGATGCATCTCGCGGGCATTGAGCGTGCCATCTTGTACTGCTGCAATAAGCTCACTGTTGGTTGAGACACTGCTAGATAAATGCTGATGGTTAAGCTCTGGTAAATGAGTAAGCAGGTATGACTTAGAGGCGCAGTCAGATAAAGAGTCGAATGGCAGCATACGTTTTTTCGCTGTGGTTAATAGAGCAAATGTGATAAATGTGGCAGGGGTAATCTTTGATATACTGAGCAATGGTCACAAATAGTCAATATAGAGTAGATAGGATAAAGGTCAGTGTACGATTTGGCAAATGCAATTAAGCGTATGATAAGCAAGTACTCAAAAGATAAAATAATCTAATAAAAAGACGCAGGATAAAAGGCTGATTCGATGATGTTATATGTGTGGTTTGTGATTGCAGGGGCGTTCGCGGGCGTCAGCGCAGGCTTGTTTGGTGTTGGCGGTGGCATGATTATTGTGCCAGCATTGGTGTGGATTTTTGCGGCTTATAATTTTCCTCCTGAAGTGGTGACCCATTTGGCAATCGGCACCTCGCTTGCCACGATTGTTGTAACCTCAATCAGCTCAATGACAGC
>NZ_DATIRM010000348.1:0-2718 GCF_035469765.1 Psychrobacter sp. | reverse complement strand
TAAGTGGCTGCTTGAATATTGAGCGTCATACCAGCTGCAATATCAACGGCAAAAGGTGTTGGCAGCCATGCAATACTGTTATGGCAGCGGGCACATAATAGTCCGCTGCTAAAACGTTGATTAAATTGCTTGCGTGTATTGGCAAAAAACGAATGAGGACTTGATAAGGAAGGGTTTGGTAATGAGTGACTTTGTAAGAGCTGCGACTGCGGTATGCTACGATAAACCGCGCATAACTGGCAGCGTATGTTGATATACTCTGCCAGCCATAGGCCAGTTTGATAAGGTGCTAAGCGGCGCATAGTCTATTATTTGTCATAAGTCATGGTGAGGCTCGCTTATATCAGAGACCTTTCCAATCGTTAAGCACGATACCGAAGCCGATAGAGGTACTTTCATAGTTATAATTGACAATAGACTCGCCATAACCTTGGAATAACTGCACTATGCCATTGACGTTTTCTGACAATGGATACATATAGTCGATTTGTGCAGCGCCCTTATTAGTGCTTGGATTGTAACGCAAGGTACCGCTAATACTCTGCTGATTAGGAAAATCATATAAGAACTTGATATCGCCATAACCCATATAGTCTTCGATATCTGGATTGTCATCATCGCTTTTACTATCACTGTTCACGGTAGCCCATAGACGCGGTATGACTGATAGGTTACCCCACTCTGCACCCGCCATCAGATAAGCACGGTTCCATGACCGCGATAATGGATCATCCTGTCCATTCGAGTGATGAACAGCACCAGCGCCTAACATACGTAAACGTCCGCCAAAAGGCAGGTCTGCCGTCACAGGTTGTGTCAAAAACACTTCAGGTTGATAGTCGGTAGCACGAAATGGACGTGAGTTGTCTTCATTATAGACCTGCCAATGCGATTCTTGAGTGTAACCAAACCATAGGTCAGCATTGGTATCGAATAAATCTTCTGCAACTTTAGTCTTCAATGATAATTGAAACTTTAAGTCCGTGTTACGCGTATCATTAGACGTTAAAGGTTTTTCAGGTTGAGGTCGAGAAGGACTATTTGGATTTAAATTGGGATCAAAAGTATAAAACAACGGCAATAGATAAGTCGGACGGTATGGTCTTGCTGTCCAAGTACCACGTTCACTATTTTGATCGAGATCATAAGCCAAGCTTAACGGCGTGTATTTTTCGATATCTGTTTGAGTGACACCGACACTTTCTAATACCTCTGCTTCTCTTTGTGTCAGTCCAACCGTATCTAAACTTTCAGTTGCCACAGGTGTATCTATCTCATCATCCTTTGGATGGTTACTAGACACCTTTTTAGAGATGACCGTACCGCTAGCAGTTTTAATGATGCTGGTTTCTTCTGCCAATATCACCTGCGGATTGCCTGAGAAGCTACTTTGAAACGTTTTTGCTAAATCTACTGGCTGTTTGCTTGTAACAAAACTTGGCGTTTTTCCTTGTTCAGCAACCTTATCAAAGCATGCCAACCGCGCAGAGCTGGTCTGTACTTGAGCACATTCAAGAAACAGCTTCGCTTGCTGAGCAATAAACTCTTTGCTGACCACATTGCGAGTCTGCACAGCAGTCGTTGTATTTATCGATTGCTGGTTCTTAGTCTCTGGTAGCTCATACTCTTCGTACTCAAACGCCGCTTCTGGGAATGGCAATTCATTGAAACTCTGCGCCTTATCCTCCGCCTGCGCTTGTACCGTAAAGCAAGTGAGTGCGACGCCAACAGCAATATTCAGATAACATTTAGTCGTTTGGAGCATGATTGTTTTTGGCGCTTTACTGTTATTAAAAGAGGGACGCTGCGAAGTAATATTGGAAAACATAAGTATCCTTTATTCAACTGAGCCTAATTGACCATGATAGTCGTCAGTAGAATATATGAGATGATTGATATAACTATTAGCGACGGCGCTAAACTAGCGTAAAAAGTAATAAATATTAGGTGTTATTGCAGATAAAGATTTGCTATCACGCTGAACCATATGAGTTTAGCAATGTTGCTTTATTGTAATGAAAACGTACACACTATACTAGCTTTATTGCCTTATTAGATACAAGTATATGAGTATAAATGAGGTAAAAACAAATACTTATAGTTGCCACAATAAATGAAAAAAAGCCAACATACCGTCACGGTACATTGGCTTTTTTATAGTCAGTAGAAGATGAAGCCTTTGAAGCTAATACTTATTCATTCAGTGCCGTCAAAGTCTGCTCAAACTCTGCGCGACCAATCTCGCCTACTTGCTTTTGTAGCAGTTGACCGTCTTTATAATATAGTAGTGATGGTGGACCAAACAGTTGATACCGCGCTAAAATTGCTTTGGAATCCGCTGTAGTTTCCGTAATATCCAGTCGTACTAACTGCCAATTTTGCATTTGCGCTGGACGATTGGTAAATAAATTCTTATCCATAATACGGCATTCGATACACCAATCAGCGGTTAAATCGACAATTACTTTAGGGTTAGCAGCAGTGATGGCGTCCAATTCTGCCAACGTTGTGATGTGCTTATCTGAGGTATTTGAGGCACTGTTTTGACCATCAGCAGACTGCACTAGCATGGGAGCCGTGCTCAATGAAGCTAAAGGAGCTAAACTGTCATCATTGCCGAGTGCAGCACCAATAACCAAGGTAGCCGCCCAAATACCGGCAATCAAACCGATGGATTGCGACAGCATCCTGCCTTTTCCAAGCCAGCTCCATGCCCAT
>NZ_DATIRM010000347.1:0-4155 GCF_035469765.1 Psychrobacter sp. | reverse complement strand
CTTTATGTAATGCTCATTTATCAGTAAAAAATCCTAACAAAAAAGCCGTTATCATAAAATTGATAACGGCTTTTTTGTTAGGATTTTTAAAAATATTACTTTATAAGAGTGCGGTATAGTCGTTATTGCTATCATTAATAGTGCCAAATACTTGAGCACGATTGACGATCTCTGTTGCCCAAGCACGGTGGGTAGCAGGTTCTAGCATGGTATTGTTATATTTAAAGACCGCTTTTGCTTCGCTATGTAAGATTGCCTGCGCCTCATCCAAAATGCTCAGTGGTACACAATAGGCTTGTTGTACCAAGGCAATTTGGCTTGGATGAATGACCGTTTTGCCGACCAACCCTAAGCTCACATCACGCGTCAGCTCTTGCATAAATAGTGTTGGCTCATCCAAATACTCAAATACCGGTGCCGAGAGATAAAAGCCATGCGGCACAAAACAGCCAAGGAGCTGATAGGCAAGCGTACCAACGGGGGTGTCATAGACAAGGCTATTTTTAGGACGGCGTAAGCGCAGCGCCGCAAACAAGTCATTGCCACCGATACGCAAGGCAAAGACGGGCTGGCTAAAGGCTTCTTTAAAACCAATCGCCAACTCTTGGTTATGATGCGGATTAAATAGCGCTGCCGTCTCAAGCGTCGGCATCAATAGCATGTCAGTACTGAGATTCTGGCATGCCATGCGCCAATTAGACAGACTATACATATCGACTTTCGGCATCACAAAACCATCAATCAAATCAATATGGGCAAAGCCCGATAACTGCTCTAGCATTGCCGGATGGCGCGGACGTACAAATACCAGCGGGCGCGTTGGCTGCTCGGTCTGTATACGGGTTTGCTGTGTAGGCTCATTGATACTATCGACATGCACCGCCCACGTATATAGCAGCATTTGCAAGCGCTCAAGTGCCAGTTCAACATCATTATGGCTGACCGCATCTTCTAGGCAGATGATAATACTATTAATCGTCGGTACTTTATCACGCTTAATCACTTGCCAGATATCTTGGCGAGTCGCCGGCATATATAGGCTAGCGCCTAACTGATAGGGATGATGGGCATGAGGCTTGAGCATGGCATGGCGTTCAGTGATTAGATGCGCGTAAGACTGGGTATTTTGATAAAGGTGGGATTCGTTTTTTTGTATATCTGACATAATGGGCATCGTAAATAGTGGTAAATGAATAGGTCTAAAAAGAATAGTTGCAAGATTAGGCATTAAATTAATAAGTCACTAATCGTCTGTGGCGCGCTGCTTAATAAGGGTAATCGCTTGATAAGGTAGTATTTTATCACCTAATACACTGATAGCGATATGTCGCTGTGCACATAAATGGCGCAATAATACGGTATCGGGGTGCTCAGCACTTGCCAGCAAAATACACTCAGGGTCTCGGCGTAATATCGCGCGTGTCGCCTCAGCGATGGTTGGCTTAATACGATTACGATTGCTGATATTGTATTCTGCTGCCAGCTTATCGATTAAGTCAGCAGTCTGGTAGCGCGGATGTTTATACGTTGGCAAGCATTGCAAATGCGTACTCAATGTGCGCCTTGTAGTATCAATATAATCGATAAAGGCTAAGCTATGATCTGCCTTAATTAAATTATCATAAAAGACACTGCGATGCAGCCCCAACTCTGGCTCAGTATATAAGCTACGTGATATGAGTCCCGACACGGTACTGTTCAATAAACCCGATGGAATCAACCAGTCTTCTTCACTAGCAGCAAGCCAAGCAACACCAGCCGGATCAGCAAGGGTCAATAATGGAATAACACCCTTACCTTGATGAAAAATATTGGCAAAGTTAGGGTGGTTAGGATCGGTAAACGCTTCTAGACTCCGCGCCAGTTCTTGATAAATGGCACCTTTACCTGTCCAACCATCGACAAATACAATCGGGCTATGAGGATGGCTGTCTAGTATCATCTGTAAAGCGACCGGATCCAAACCACGATCTCGGATGATGCTAACGCCGTAATGGATGCTTGGTAAGGCATAGCTGCTATCAGCATCTGCCAATGCGCGTTGTAACAGCACGCCAATCGGTAAACCTGCTCGCACCAAGCTGACTAATATCAACGGGCATTCACTATTTACAGTTGGCTGAAAAACCTGCTGTAGCGTATAGGCTAAATTGGCAATATCAGTCGCTGCTCTTGTCTTACCTTGCTCTAACGCCTCGATATACAACTGCTCGTGCATGGCACTTGGTGCATCCTCCAATGTTAGCATATCAGAGTAGTGACGCTGCCCACTTTGGATAAGCGCTTCTTTTTGACTGACAGGCACATCAGCAACGGTATCTTTATCAACGATATCGAGCAGCACAGTGACATCAGTGGCAAGATAGCTGCCTGAGCCATAATGGGATAAATCGGCTGTTTGATTATTTGGAGTCATGGTAGAAATATGGATACTCGCTTAATGACAATATGATGAGAGGGTAATGGCAGTGTGAAGCAATGGTGCTGATGGTGTGATTGCAATAAAAACAAAAGGTCTATTATTAAGCTTGAAATTGCTCATGTATCTGCCCGTGATTTGGCATGCCATACCAGTCAAGTAATTGCAAAAATGGCAGATCTGCCAAACTGTCACCAAAACCAAAGCTTGGGCGCTGATGATCTAAATGCTGCTCTAATAAAAACTGCACGGCATGACGCTTATGAACGGCATGCGGTAATATTGCTAAATTGTTGGCATTTACATGCACATAAAAATGCGTGTCAAAATCTGGTATGAATGTCGGTAGTTGCTTAGCCAAATCTGCCAATGCTTGATGATCTTTTTGTGTATGCTTGATCGCGAGATAGATGGTCAGCTCGCTGTCGATAAAAGTATCGCTATGCGGAGTTAGTTTTAAATAGTTATAAGTGCTATCGTTTTCTTGACTATAGCTATTAAACCACTCAGTCAGCTGATTGAGCGTATCTTGTAATGGAGCAAGCACATTATACATATGCTGCTGCCACGTATTTAGTAGCTCACCATCCGCTGTTAAAATAACCGCGCCATGGGTTAGTACTTGCCAGCTATTAAAAGGTAGCTTGACCCGCTTAATTTCCTGACGATCACGAGCAGTTACGGCAATCAGTTCGGTGCTAGAAAGCAGCCAATGAAAGAATGCCGCTTGACGCTGACTCATAAAGCTTAACGGTTCACCTTGCTTATTGACGGTAGCGCAGACTAAATTTTCAGGGTCAGTCGTTGGTAATTTCCAAGCATCAATTTTACGTTGAGTCTGAAAGAGCGTATCGTCCAAATCCATTAGTGCATAAGGCTTGATGATGTTTAAGCTAGGTTGGGAAAATGGGAAGGTCATTACGTTTTCCAAAGATAAAATGATGATAAGGCTGTTTAGGTGTTGCTTAAGTATAGGTATTTAACAAATTTAAAACGTTAGTTTTTGAAGAAGCCAACTACTCATCTATCAGACCTTAGCCAAATGCAGACAGTATAACGATAATCATAAAAAAGGTCAGAATAAATGAATAATAAAAGTGCAAAATTGCTAAAAAAATATTGGATTCAGAGAATTTGGGATTGGGCTGATAGTTTTGAATGACCAGAAGATAAAATGTGGCGTTGTAAGAACGAGTTAGACATGACTGTAGGTATGAATCCTATAAACTCAGAACATTTGGTTTTTAAATATTCTGAGTTTACTGAAGTCTGATTGCCAAATGATAGGACGTGCTTAGGTTTTTTAGGATAGCGGTTATAAGCACAGCACCAAAGAACATTCTATATTTATTCGATCATTTTGAAGAAGAAAAATATATTTGATCATACTATCCATATATCTCTTCTAGTCTTAAACAAGAAACCAATCGTCCTTCCCATTCACGCAGCTCAGGCTCGATTTCGCTACATATAGGCTTGGCATAAGGACAGCGTTTATGTAGTGCGCAGCCACTTGGCGGGTTCAGCGGACTGGGTAATTCGCATTGTAGGGTCAGCTCTTTTTTATGTCCCGTCACCGAGGGCACTGCCGAGAGTAAAGCGATGGTATAAGGGTGTTTGGGGTCATTGTAAATAGCATCTTTAGCACCGTACTCAACGGCCTTGCCTAAATACATAACCATCACATCGTCTGCTACATGACGTACGACAGAAAGGTTGTGCGAGATAAAAACATA
>NZ_DATIRM010000346.1:0-3716 GCF_035469765.1 Psychrobacter sp. | reverse complement strand
TAGTAGAAGAGGGTCTATGTATTTTAAGAGTCGGCATAACCTGCGTAGTAAGTCACGCGGTTATCACGTAAAAATCCTGCTAGACCTAAGCCATAGCGCTTGGCAACACGTACCGCGGTACTGGTCGGTGCTGACATGCCAATCAGCCAAGGTATACGGCTACGAATGGATTTTTGTACCAGCTCAATCGATAAACGCGAAGTCATTATCACATAGTCAACCTCTACCTTATGATGCAACTGCCATCCGATAAGCTTATCGAGGGCGTTATGGCGCCCCACGTCCTCAAATAGGTACAGTTGCTGCTCGTATAGGGTTGCAGCAGCATGGACAGCGCCTGTGAGCTGATGGGTGTGCTGGGCTGCATTGATTTGTGCCTGTATACTTAGTAAATCGTCAAGACTAGGGATCGCTCTACTAAGCAATAGCTTGTTTATCTGATATTCACTTAGATCGGGTAATGCTTGCGTCAAACCCGTTATGCCGCACATACCGCATCCTGTGCGTCCTGCCAGTTGGCGTTTTTGCGCTTGAATACGCTGATGACAGCGCTGGTTTAGTACCAGCTCGACCACATATACATCATAATCTTGTAGCTGCTCTGCGAGCTGATGCAGGTTCATTGGTTCATCGGTGATGTTGTTAATAAATGCGTCTTGAGTAGAAGAGTTTTGACTAAAAGAAGCGGGCATGAAATCTTGGTAACTTTCATCGTCTGTTAATTGAGTAATATCCCAATCTAGTAATTCATGACTATGCTGAATCAATCCTTCACTATATAAAAAGCCGATGGCAAGGTATTCGAGCTGATAAGGACTTGCCATCAAGACAGCGTAGTGAATGCCATTAATCACAATCGCCACCGCCGCTTCAACTGCCAGCATTGCTGCTTTGTCTTCAATATTAATCTGCTTATCTCTATGAGTATCCTTTAAAAATATATCAGACGAATGGCTATGTTTTTGAGCCAAATGTAGCCGTGATAATGGTGCAGTTTGTGACGCTAACAAAGCATCAGGCGCATTATCTTCTAAGCTATCTGTTAAGGCTAATTGCGGTTTATTTGCCATTATGAATGCTTGCTAGCCTTTGTTATCAATAAAATAAAGGTGCTGGTGATTAGGTAACTATTATACGGCAGTTGCCATATTGCCTTGCTTAAAACGCTGTAATATCACAGTGACCGATTTATAAGCGGGCGTTCTGGAGTCTGGCGCGTGACTGTCTAAGTCAAGCAGGTCATTACATTCAGGATAATAGGTTGCCACTGCATTAGCAGCGATATCCATTTCTGTCAGTATCAAAGGTCCTAACGTGCGCTCAGCATTTTGACTGTCTTGACGCGAGACCATGATTTGATCGCCTTTTTGCCATCCCAAACGACTGATTTCATCTGGATGCATAAAGAGCACATCACGACGATCAGTCTGCCGATAGCGGTCTTGAAAGCCAAATATCATGGTATTAAATTGGTCATGACTACGGACACTCGTTAGTTGCCAGACGTTTTGCTCGGCAGGCTGACGTATATCGAATTTTTGATTGTCTACTGGATTCTTTTGATAATCGGATGTCGTTTGTGCCATTTGCGCGACAACGTAGGTAATCGGATATTGCGGTACTTCAAATTGTGCTTTGCCACTATCGGTATTCCAAATCCGATGACGCGCCGCATGATACAAATGAAAACCACGCTCAGCGGCACGAATACGCTGATTGAAATTCTCAAATCCTTCAATCGCTTGTGCAATATAATCACGGATAATATCAAAATCCGTACTCATATCCTGCCAAGGAATGGAAGACTCAGACCCAAGCACATGAGTTGCCATGTCTGCAACGATTTGTGCTTCGGATTTTAGCGTGTCACTAATGGGTTTTAAGCGTCCTCTGGTCGCCACAACTTGACACATTGAGTCCTCAATGGTGGCAAACTGCTCACCTTTAGCGGTAATAAGGCGCTCGGTACGACCGATGCAAGGTAGGATAAGGTTGTTTTTGCCCGGATAGAGCATGGTTTCATTGAGTTTGGTTGCGACAAAGACATTTAACTGGGTAGTGGTCAGCGCCGCTTGAATCGCACTCTTATCCGGCGCTGCAACTGCATAATTACCGCCCATACTGATAAAAGCTTTGATATCTCCTGTTATTAATGCCTTGGCACCAGCAATCACATCAAGCCCATCTTCTTGCGGCATTGGATGCTTAAAAACGCGTTCAAGACTATCAAGTAAGCTCTGCTTAGGGCGTTCATGAATGCCCATAGTACGATCGCCTTGTACGTTCGAGTGCCCACGAATAGGCGATGCACCTGCGCCATCAATGCCAATCATTCCCATCAGTAATAGCAAGTTGGTAATCATGGCGACATTATCCTCGCCTTGGACATGCTGAGTGATGCCCATGCCCCAGGTGCAAATTGTTGCTGGACTCTCAGCAACTAACTTTGCAAGCGTAATAATCTCTGCTTTACTGATGCCGCAGCCAAGCTCTACATCTGGCCAAGACTGCTGACGTAACCAAGCATCCAGTTCGTCATATCCTGAGGTGTGCTGCTCAATAAAATCACTGTTCATTTTACCGTTTTTGGTGAGCCATTTAGCCATACCAGTTAATAAAGCCGCATCGCCACCGATTTGGATTTGAATGACCTCATCGACCATCTCATCACTTTGACCTGCTGCCATATGGGATGGTTTTTGTGGATTTCTAAACTTGCTTAAACCTTGTTCGCGCATGGGGTTAATAGAGATAATCTGGCAGCCTTGCTTGTGAGCATGGGCGAGCATCTCAAGCATACGTGGATGATTGGTCGCAGGGTTTTGCCCAAACAATAAAATCAATTTAGCCTGCTCAAAATCTTCCAATATCACAGTGGCTTTACCGATGCCCAGCTGCTTACCGAGCATCACTGATGTTGGCTCATGACACATGTTTGAGCAATCAGGTAGGTTATTGGTCCCAAAACAGCGGACAAATAGTTGAAACATAAAGGCGGGCTCGTTGGTTACCCGTCCTGAGGTGTAAAACAGCGCCTCATCTGGTGTATCAAGCTGTTTTAATTGCTCAGCGATAATCGCATAAGCCGCTTGCCAAGAAATCGGCAGGTAGCGGTCTTGGTTTGCATCATAATATAAAGGTTCTGACAAGCGTCCACTGTGTTCAAGCTCATAGCCTGACCAGCCTTGTAGCGCTGTGACAGTATTCTTGGCGAAAAAAGAAGCATCTGCTCGTCTGTTCATCGTTTCACTGGCAATGACTTTGATACCATTTTCACAGACGTCGATGGCTTTATGTGACTTGTGATCAGGCCACGCGCAGCCCGGACAATCAAAGCCGTCTTTTGGCTGATTGCTACCAAAAACACTAATACTGCCGCGCAAGAAAGCTTTGTAATCCATTAGGGTACGCGTAGAGGCTATCAGCGCAGGCCAACCAGCTGCAGGGTGCATATAAACAGGGATTTTGCGCATGACAAACCTCATAAGCGAGCGGTAATAGGTAACTGCTATTTTACTAAAAGCGGATATATAGACGTCTACTATATAATGGCTTGCTGCAAATCTTTATTATCATTACCTATAAATAACAAAAAACCTCAAAGCTGAACTGACCCCCATAAGTTGGACACAACTTATGGGGGGTCAGTTCAAGCAGATTATGCGTTCGAGGTTTTTTTAAAGTGAGTTAGCTACAGCCAGTTGCCTCATATGGCA
>NZ_DATIRM010000345.1:0-2750 GCF_035469765.1 Psychrobacter sp. | reverse complement strand
AGGTAAATATATTTAGTTAAGTTTGAGTAAGATTTTTGGAACGGAAGGAGAAGCGTCACAATAGAAATACTAAGTTTTTAAAAGACAGTTAACACTTAAGCAGCTTTTGCGCTTTCGCCGATAGAGCGAAATGCTGTTTTTAAGTTACTGTTATGTGCTAATATTTTTTGTTCAATTTTAGCATAGTCTTGCTTTAGCTCATCTTCAACTTCATGCAAGCGATCCGCAAACTCGGTTTTTTTCAGCTCAATGGTTTTTGCTTTTAATGCTTGCCATTCTTCAACCGTTTGCGTAAAGGCATCGTATTCAAACTTAATACGATCTTGGAAGCTTTTCATTGCATGAGGAATATCGATACCACTTGATGTTGCCGTATCAATCTGCTGCTGTGCCGCTTTAAATTGCATTTGTACTTCAGCATGCTTGATAGTGGTGTCATCAACGGTACGTAGCTCAGTGGTTAAGCCCAGCTTCGATAAGCCAGCGATTAACCATTTAGTAGGATCATACTGCCACCATTTTACGCCATTACGATAGTCGTATTGGAAGAAGTGATGGTAGTTATGATAACCCTCACCCCACGTAAAGATCGCTAAGAAGAAGTTATCACGGGCAGTATTAGTATCGGTATAAGGGCGCGACCCAAACATATGACATAGCGAATTGATAAAGAAGGTAAAGTGATGCGTCAGTACCAGACGTAGCAAACCAACGATGACCAAAGTACCCCAAACATCACCCAGTAACCAGCCAATCGCAGCGACCACACCGACGTTCAATGCCATTACCCATAAACCGTAATATTTATGCTGAATTTGCAGCGTTCTATCTTTGGTTAGGTCAGGGATATTTTTATAGTCAAATTTACCGCTAGGATAATTGCGTAGCATCCAGCCCATGTGACTAAAGAAAAAGCCACGCTTCGCTGAATATGGGTCTTCTAAGCGATCATCGACATGACGATGATGCGTACGGTGACCAGCAACCCAATCAAACGCTGAACCTTGTACTGCAAAGGTAGAACCCAGCAATAAAAAGTTTTTGACGATTGGATGTGCTTTATAAGCACGATGCGCCAATAGACGATGATAACCGGCTGTGATACTGATGCCTGTCCAAACCATAAACGCACCAAATACGCCCCAAACGGGTGCGCTGACTTGATGAGTAAACAGATACCATGGCGTAATGACCGCAGCAGCAATAGGCGTAGCTACCAAGATAGCCGCTGGAATCCAGTTAATTGGTGCTTTGGTAAACTCAAACTCACGCATATCGATGCTGTCTGCATCAGTAGGCAGTTTAGTCTGCTCAGATACGTTTGCGTAGTTGCGCTTGGCAACAGGCATCTCATCTAATGAGCTTTTTGCTTTATTTTCCTCAAAGCGTGTTTTAAAACGCGTAACTTGAGTGCTGGCTGTCTTTACAAGCGTATCACCAGATTTGATAGCGAAACGTAAGCCTTTAAGCGGTAAGCCAAGTGCTTTTTTTGCAATCATATAATATCCCTAACGGTATTCATTTAAGCGTCTATATTACCCTAAAGTAGTCATAAAGTGAACACTTATACACTATAAAAATATTACTAAATAACAATAACTTGTAGGACTTATGGTGTGAATTGTAGGAAATAACCCATGACTTATCAGCCATAAGGTAGAAATGTAAGTAAAATGATAAATATGTAGGCAATGAAAGCAGTCATTGAGAGATGGATAGTGTTTTAAAGGGTCAATATATGGCTTGGATAATCGGTAATGATGACATCAACTTGCCATGCTATTAGCTGTCTAATTGTTTCAATGTCATTAACCGTCCAAGCACTCACAGGTAAGTTGTAACGGTGACAATGCTGTATGACTTTATCATTCAAAAGCGGGTAGTGAATACCTAATTGTCCACAACCAAGTTGCAAGGCAGTATTGGGTGCTTGTTGCAATAATTTGGGCTCTCGAATAAGCAGCCCACGCGGCATATGCTTTAATAAAGTGGTACGCTGTAATCGAGCGTGCAGCTCAACGTCGAAGCTGGTTAGTACAATAGGTAGGCTAGCAAGCGGACTGTCAATTAAATCACGTATCAAGGCTTCTGCGAGTTTGGCGTAATCAGTACGACTATGGGTCTTGATCTCAAGCTCAATATAACGATAGGTATTTAGGGTGGGGGCGATACAGGGTAAGGTTATTATTGGCTGACCAAACTGCCGATAACGCTGTATTTCGCTCACATTTAGCTGATCTAAGCGTGATTGCTGCGAGCACATGCGCTCAAGCGTGTCATCATGAAAGACGATTAGCTGCCCATCTCGGCTTAGCTGTACATCAAACTCTATGCCTGCCAAACCGGAGGGTTGCAGTTTTTGCGCATATTCAAAGCCTGATAAGGTGTTTTCTAAGGCTTCTCCCCGCGCACCGCGATGCCCAAGTAGCAAGGTGTTCTTAAAATCTATCATAATCAATCATTGCCAAATATTTTGAGTATTTTGTTTCGAGCATTGTACTTTGAGCGTCGTAACTTGGATATGGTACTTTTAACATTGATTTTTAAATATTGCGCCAAGCTCGGATAGACAACATCTAATGCTATTAGGTTGCTAACAATCTCTAATAAAAGGTTATCAAAAACCGCCGTAAAACCACGTCACTTCTAGGGCGTGGATGTAAGGCGTCAGCCCTTGTCGTTTAATCTTGAATACACCTTGTCAACCAAACACGCTGAGATCATAATTACCTCATGAAAACACTCAAGCT
>NZ_DATIRM010000344.1:0-5981 GCF_035469765.1 Psychrobacter sp. | reverse complement strand
CGGCTATCGAAGCGGTACATACGCAGCATCCTAATCCGTCGCCATAGCGTGATGTTTTTCAAGTTTCTATAAACGGAACTACAAGTATTGGCACGGCAAAAAAGGCGCAAATCGCGAGTATTATCACTGCGATTTGCGCCTTTTTTATACACGTTCGACTGAAAAACTAAGAAAAAATATCCAATTAAGTTTTTGCTATTTTGGTCAATACGCGTGAATGTAGCTCAGCCAAGCCTTCTTGCATCAATGCTTGTAACAAATCAGTCAGCTGACTTTTGGTCAAGCCTGTAGGGTCTATAGGCTCTAGTGGTAAGACATAAGCGGTCACATTTTTACTATCAAGCACCTTTTTAAGGCTAGATTTCATCGTAAGCTTGCCGTAATAAGGTAACTCTTCACTCAATGTGCCGTCTTTATTCACATAAGCAATCACCAGCGGGCGCACAGGTACATTAGCATCTATCGCCGCTTGTAATAAAGTACCATGGATACGCTTAATTTTTTTACCATCTGTGGTGGTCGCTTCAGGGAAAAAGATAACCGAGAAACCTTCGCTCAAAAATTTGGCAATTTGCGCTGCCACTGAACCTGCATCACCGGAACCACGCTCGATAAATACCGTACCTGCCGCATGCGCCAGCTTACCAAAGATAGGCCAATCACCGATTTCGGCTTTGGATAAGAAAAAAGCAGGGCTGACCGTCCCTACTACCGGAATGTCCATCCATGATACATGGTTAGAGACCCACAGACCGTGATGCTGCTCGACACGCTCAACAGCAATAACCTGCACGCCAAAAGAGCCTGCCATTTTGCGGCAAAACGCTTGAATATAGCGTGGTAGTGTCTCACGTGGTGGCTGTTTAAACGCCCCTATACGTTGGGCGGCGCGCAGCCCACCAGCGATGGTGGTGGTCATACCAGCAATCTGTCTGCCGCGTCCCAATTGCTGTCTGAGTGAAAAGCCTGACTTATATTGGCTCATCTGTATCCCTCGTGGTTAAAAACTTATGATTATATATGGTAAACAAACGCAATGAGTATAACAAAGTTTATGCAGTCAGTGATGATTTGTTCACTGAGTTATGAATGGGTTTTGTGAGCAAACTACCTCGATTATCTCAAGCCGATTACTTTTAGAAAGAATAGCTTAAGGATTAGATAGACAACTGCTCGATGCGGTCTGTAACATAAAATCATCGCTAATTGTATGAATACGCTTTAATATCAAGTGATAAGACCACATATAATTGGTTATCTGAACGCGACTATTATGTTTGTTCTATTTATCTTATATTGGCCATTTATTGACTCTATTAAATAAAACCAATCTTTTTAGAACGAGCAGCGTTGCGATTTATTTACTTTATAGATAGGTGATACTCTTTGGAATATTTTGAAAGACATACCGGTGGCGAGCGCGCCATCATCGTACATTTAGACATCCGCCAAATTCAAGATCCTGACGATCTGGGTGAATTTGAGCTGTTGGCAGACTCAGCAGGCGCAGATCGCTTAGCACTGGTCACAGGCTCACGTGCACGTCCCGATGCCAGATATTTCGTTGGTAGCGGCAAAGCGGAAGAGATAGCAGAGTTGGTGCGTGAGCATGATGCGGATATCGTTCTTTTTAACCACAGCTTATCGCCCTCACAAGAGCGTAATATTGAAGCCTTGGTACAGTGTCGTGTGCTTGATCGCACAGGTCTAATTTTAGACATTTTTGCTCAGCGTGCCCGTACTTATGAAGGTAAGCTGCAAGTAGAGCTTGCACAGCTCAATCACTTATCAACGCGTTTGGTTCGTGGTTGGACGCATTTAGAACGTCAAAAAGGTGGTATCGGTCTGCGTGGACCCGGTGAAACCCAGCTTGAAACGGATCGCCGTTTGCTACAAGTGCGCGTTATGCAGCTTAAAAGTAAAATTGAGAAAGTCAGACAGACACGTGCGCAAGGACGAGCCCGCCGCCAAAAATCAGATGTGCCGACTATCTCGCTGGTGGGTTATACCAATGCTGGCAAGTCTACTTTATTTAATCGCTTGGTCGATGAAAACATCTATGCGGCCGATAAACTGTTTGCGACGCTCGACCCGACGTTACGCCGCTTAGATTGGCAAGGTGTTGGACGCGTAGTATTGGTCGATACGGTCGGTTTTGTCCGTCATCTTCCACATGAGTTGGTTGAATCTTTCCATGCAACCTTAGAAGAGACACTAGAGGCAGACTTATTGCTCCATGTCATCGACTCATCCAGTGAAGATATGCATGAGCAAATTCAGGCGGTTAAAGATGTACTGGCTAAAATTGATAATGATGTGCCTGTGCTTAATGTCTATAACAAGATCGATTTGACCGATGAGCCTGTACGTATTGGTTATGCCAGCGAAGGTCAGCCAAACCGTGTGTATGTCTCTTCTCGTGAAAATCTGGGCATGGAAGAATTATCATTAGCTGTTCAGCAGTTACTCACTGGTACACTGACCACCTTTGATTTAACCCTTCCCTATCATGCTGGGCAGTTAAAAAATGCTTTGTATGAGCTCGGCGTTATTCAAGAAGAAAGCTATGATGACAGTGGTCATGAGTGCTTAACGATTCGCTTGCCAAGCGATAGACTGAGACAATTACTTGGTCAAGCCAACCTTGAGCCTTTAGATGTATTGCCATTAGCACAAGCAACATTACTAATGCCGATACTCGAAGAGTTTGAGAAGCCGGACGAGCCAAAAGAACAAACGATGACAGAAGCAGAAGAGAAAGCCTTTGCAGAATTTGAAGCATTAAATGCTGAAGATGAAACATTGGCAGCAGATTTAACGGTAGAAGATGACCAAACGCCCAATTTGGAAAGTTAAGCCATTTAATAAATATATGTGGCTAGATCATAAAAGGACAGTATCGATTGATACTGTCCTTTTTTTATATATAGTTTAAATACCTTAAAAACGCTACAGTACTGCTGGTATAAATTTTTTGCAGCCTCTGTCTGCGTAGGCACAGCAAGCAATAAAAATTGATATCAGCAGTACGTTATGTATCGATATTGCTTTTCCCTGACTATTATTATTTGTTTATCATGTGGCTATTAAGTTTTTATAGTTCGCTCAAGGGGAATTTAAGCCTTATTACCTTCTAACCTTTATTAGTTGGGTCACTCTATATATAATCACTCTTATACTGCTCTCGTGAATCCCTACTCACGCATCTTTTCAATCTCTACTCTATATCTGACATGGTCAACTTGCTTATGAAGCCTACCCATTCTTCAAATATGCCGTTATGGATGGCATTACTGTTGACGCTTATTATAGTCGTTACTGTGCGTGAGTCGGCAGTGATTGTCTGTCAATGGGCGGGAATCGACAAAGCCGCCAATATCGTCGGCTTATTGACGATGTTTTCTATCTTGATAGTTTGGCGATTTATAAAAGGTATCCCAAGTTGGCTAACCCAAGCGAGTAATACCTTGCTAGTCGATAGTGGCTTTGCATTTTTGCCAGTCTCTGCCGGCGCAGGTTTGCTGTTATTTGCCTTAGGAGATGAGCTATGGGGCGTGATGCTAACCATACTGATTAGCACGTTAATTCCGCTTTGGGGATTTGCCGTGTTATCCAATCGTTGGCTAAATCGCAATAATGATATGAACACCAACACTACTATCAACGAGCACAAGGGACAGCCTTAAGCTGGTTGAATAAAGGAATATTATGAGTTTTGATAGTGTGTTTGTGGCAACCCTTGCTGCGATATTATTAACCTTAACAGCGCATGTTATTGCGCGCATATTGGCACGCAAACTTTCATGGTTGCCGATGGTCATTACCGCACTGGTATTGGTCGTTATCTTTCTATTCATTTTTCAATGGGATTACAATCACTATTATGGCGTTGCCAAACCTGTCTTTGATCATCTTTTGGGCTATGTCACTGTCTTATTGGCAATACCTTTGGCTGCCATGAATTTTAAAGGTTTACCCATCAAAAAACTTGTCCTGATTGTGGCGATGGCAAGTTTGATTGGGGCGTTATTACCTATATCATTGGCATATCTATTTTCACTCAGTCACGATACCATTTTAGCATTTGCTAGCCGTTCAGTAACCACACCGATTGGACTGAGTATCGCAGATTTAATCAAAGCACCGTTGGCAATGGCAAACTTGATTATTATCGTTTCAGGCCTTATTGGCGGCACCTTAGCGCGTTTCTTATTTCGCGGTATTGAAGATGACCGCGCCAAAGGCTTGGCGCTTGGTTTGGTCGCTCATGCGTTTGGTACAGTAGAAGCGTGGCAAATCAGTCATACAGCAGGGCGTTATGCCGCCTTTGGCTTGGCTGTCAACGGTTTGGTCACCGCTATCTGGGTACCTGTCTTTATTACAGCGTTATCTATTTAAGTCACTCTTGCCATAATTTATCGTCTATAGTCAGTTCAATGTAAAAACGCTACAAGGAGACTGGGATTGGCTCTATTTTTGCGCTACTTTGATAAAGAGTTGTTTGTAGTAACTCTGCTCTATGTTGTCTTAGTTATAACTCTCGCCCCGCTATAGATTAGCGCTCTCTTCGCAACCCACCTTGCAATACTATATTGATTTTATTAAAAATTTTTACAATTTAAAGTTCTAATTGGGTAGTTTGTCGAGACAATCGGATATAGTCATAAGTTATTTTATGTTATAGTAAGTAACTATTATTTTTTGTATCTATTGCAATTGGTTTTGTTAGCCGTGGTCCTGCTTTTTAGCACGTAAGGTTAGTGGCTATAAAATATGGCAGACCGGATAACCGCTTTGTCGCGCAAACAGATGCGTCCATGAGCAAGGCAATTTGCTACTACTCAATAAAAAGTGATAACTCTATGATAAATATTGCAACTCTAATGACCCGCTGCTTGCCTCCCTTTTTACTCACCGCCGTTACCCTATCTACCCTACCTATAGCTGCTCAAGCAGGCAATATAAACTTCTATAAAAATAGTAGTGGACAGACTTTAATTACTAACCGTGATGTACCTAGCGGTGGTTTTTCTGATTTTACAAAGAAAGTGAAAACCACTTATTATAAAGCTTCTAACGCTTACAATAACAATGGTAGCAGTAGTAATGATTATGGTAGTAACTCTGGTAGCAGTAGTAATAATTATGGCCGTAGCTCTGCGAGCAGCAGCGGTAGCCGCAACTCTTATGATAGCTATATTCGCGCCTCAGCCCAGCGCCACGGTGTCGATCCAGCGCTAATGAAAGCAATGATGCATACAGAGTCTGCCTTTAATCCCAATGCTCGCTCACCAGTGGGTGCACAAGGTTTGATGCAGTTAATGCCAGCCACTGCACGGCGCTTTAAAGTCGGTAATCCGTGGAATCCTGCTGATAATATCGAAGGTTCTGCCAAATATATCGCTTGGCTGATGCGGCGCTTCAACAACAACGTCGAGTTTGCAGTCGCAGGTTACAATGCCGGTGAAGGTAACATTGATAAATATAATGGCATTCCACCGTTTAAAGAAACGCGTAACTACGTCAAAAGTGTGATGAGCCGTTACCACAGTCTATATAAAAATGACTCAGGGCTATCAGGCAATAGCATGAACGCCAATAATAGTAATACTGGAACTACTAGTAATGGTAGCGGTATCCAAAACGTTAGTTATGGCACCAGTAGCAACAGTAATAGCGCAAGCTACGCCAACTCGGCTTATTTAGCCTTACGTTAATCCAAAATAAAAATAACTGTCCCGTCCTAAAATAGATTGATGATTTTTTAATGAGCCAGATACCCCGAGTATCTGGCTTTTTCACATTAAGCAGGACATAAATAACTGTCATGAACCTCAGCAGGTGTTCTCATATTCAAACTTAAATGAGGTCTAATATTGTTATAGACATAAACAGACTCATCGATTAGCTGTTTAAGCTCACTCATCGTATTGCACTCATACAACAAGAACTCATTCTTTAAAATACCATTAATGCGCTCA
>NZ_DATIRM010000343.1:0-9991 GCF_035469765.1 Psychrobacter sp. | reverse complement strand
TAGTTGTTATTGCCAGTGTTATAGCGTGGCACCCCTCTATTACTACTAATCTGTTTGTTCTCTTCAATCGATAAGCTGGCATCGAATGCAAACTCACGCTGTTTCTGCTGAATCAGTCCCTGCATACTATCGCTGCCTGACCCGCTTAAGATAGTCACGCCTGCATTATAAGGTGCTCCTTGTACAGATGGCGTGATATAGGCATTGCCGCTGTTATTAACACTGCTACCATGGCGTATTTGAATACGGCGCTCGCTATTATCACTAATAATAGCAGCGTTGGCACTCATGATACTGGCACAAATACAGAGTGCAATAATAGGCTTGTGAATGTGCCTATCAACTTGTTTTTTTATATTGATCATTGCAACAAACTACCGCTAAAAACGTTTGATCGATACTATCAAATTTTAAGCAAGCAAGCTAAACTATCGTCACCAATTTGGAGTGACTTATTCGTTATTAACACTTATCCTAAACATTTTTATATTGACGTTACTTTATTACTGACAAGTTACTTTATTCGTTACTACTTGTTCAAGCAAACGCCCTATAATTGCAGGTTTTTGTAAGTCTTTTGCCAAATATCACCCTTCTTTCACGCCAACTGTCAGTCACACTTCGCCTATGTCTTCTAACCCGCAATACCGTTTTTCCCGACAAAGCCATCATTTAGGTCAAGGTCATACACCGACCTTTTGGCAACGTAGTCACATTGACCCTTGGTTGACCCTTTTATTACTCACCGTTTGTTGTATTGGGCTGACGATTTTATATAGTGCAGCCGCTCAAGACACTAGTATGGTGCTACGGCAAATGGTCAGCTATGGCGTGGCATTTACAGTTATGATTATCATGGCACAGATACCGCCGAGCCTTTATCGTACCTTTACGCCCATCTTTTATGTACTGGGTCTGATACTACTGGTATTGGTCGATATCATTGGTGAGGTACGTATGGGTGCGCAGCGCTGGATCAACCTACCAGGGTTCGGTAGTGTACAGCCCTCAGAGTTTATGAAGCTTGGTATGCCGATGATGTGTGCATGGTTTCTATCCAAGCGTGACCTTCCGCCTTCATTATCCAGTATCGCTATTACCTTCGCTTTGATTGTGGTGCCAGTATTATTAATCGCCAAAGAGCCTGACCTTGGCACTTCATTACTGGTCGCCGCCAGTGGTATTTTTGTGCTGTTTTTGGCAGGGCTGTCGTGGCGTCTGATTGCAGGCGCGGTGGCTTTAGCCATTCCGTTTGTTGCGTTCGCTTGGAATTTTTTATTACACGACTATCAGCGCACCCGTGTACTTACCTTATTCAATCCTGAAGCTGATGTACAAGGTGCTGGGTGGAATATTATCCAGTCCAAAACGGCCATCGGCTCCGGCGGTCTAACGGGTAAGGGTTATTTAGAAGGCACTCAGTCGCACCTACACTTCTTACCAGAAGGTCATACCGATTTTATTATCGCCGCCTTCTCTGAAGAATTTGGTCTACTTGGCGTTATACTACTCATGTTTATTTATGCCTGCTTGCTGATACGTGCCTTATATATCGCCTTTTCTCATCCTGATACTTATAGCCGCTTGTTAGCTGGTGCGATTGCCATGTCGTTTTTTGTGTATGTATTCGTCAATGTCGGTATGGTCGGAGGGATTTTGCCTGTTGTCGGTGTACCCCTTCCTTTCATTAGCTATGGCGGTACTGCTATTGTCACCTTAATGGCGGGTTTTGGTTTACTTATGTCCATTCATACGCACAAGTCGATCTAAGCATCTCCGTTTTTTATATCTAAAGAGACCGTATTGTAAACATATGGTCTTTTTTTATGCCAAAAAGGTGACATTGGGACTTAAGTGCTTACTTTAGCCTCTCAAACCATTCAATTTAAAACAACAAATCTAAGGCTAAATACATAAATAAAATGCCATTTAACCTCCTCTAGGAATTAGCGAGTTAACAAGTAACTGCATAAACTGGGCTTAGAATCCATTTACTCAGTAACTATACGTAAATCCATAATGAGAAAGCTTTCAGTTTAATTAGCCAGTTTTTAACCATATTATTTGTAATTTCTTCTACATAAACTATAACAAAAATTATCATTTACCCTCTTTTTGATCATATCTAAGATATTGTTTTATATATAAAATTAAATAAAAAACCTTAATGATAACAAGCCAAATATCCGCTATTTAGCCCCTAATCGTAATAAGTTTTAATCCTTGTTTTTTACAATTAATTGCGTTAATCTCGTCTTAGTGTCATTTGTACAGAACCCGTACAGAGCTACTAAGAAAGTTAGCATTTAATTATATTGTCGTTGTAGCTCATCCGTATAGTTAGCAACTTGTAGATTTTGGACTTTCAAAGTCACTACTTAACTAACGATTTAATAACAAACTCATACGCAAGACTATCGAAACCCTTTATTAACTTAGCAATGTTAAAAAAGCGGTTTATTAAATAGCAGTATCTAATTTTAGTTTTTGATGAATGTTTTAATTAAGATTGTTAGCTATCATTTGAGCGTGTCATAACTGGGTTATTGAAACCTTCTACCCATTTATGACAATGAATTAAAAATTACCATATATTAAAATTTATTGAAGCCGGGCGGTAACGTCAGTCATTATGAGAAAGATGATTGATATCGGTTTTAGAGTTTGCGGCACTGTTAGAGTGGTCTAACGCTGCCTCGCTCCATCTAAGAGATTTTTAGTGTTAAGTTTTGATGTATAAGTTATAGAGGTATTTATGAATAAGCGTTTATCTGGTTTACTGACAATGTCAGCCGTACTATTTGCTGGCTCTGCAGTCGTTTCTAATGCCAATGCTGTAGACTCAAAAACCTCCCTTGCAATGGTTTCGCAAGATAACGCCTCCCATATCGACCGTGTACTCGGTGAACTTAGTCGTCAATATAACAGCGCATCAAGCTTAGTAAAGTCTGCACGTCAACCTACCTCATTAGCTCTTAGTAGCTCACTGCTAGCAAGTGATGCTGCACAAGTTAGTAAAGATGACGACGTTTTAGAGCGCCTAACAGCCGTCGCCTCTAACTCTGTGAGCAAATTTAAGCAAACGGGTTTGGCTTCTTGGTATGGTCGTCAGTTTCATGGTCGCAAAACTGCCAGTGGTGAAACCTTTGATATGAATGGTTTAACTGCTGCTCATCGCTCACTACCATTAAATTGTTATGTTAAAGTGACTAATAAGACCAATGGTAAAAGCGTCGTTGTAAAAGTCAATGATCGTGGTCCGTTCCATGGTAACCGTGTGTTAGATTTATCTTATGGTGCTGCCAAAAAGCTTGGTATTACTGGTAAAGGTGTCGGTAACGTCGCGATTGAGCGTGTTTCAGGACCTTAGTTTAAAACGAGTTATTTAAACCATTCGCGGTTTAAACCTTTAACAGTTTTGTGTTTTAACATGTATTTAGCTTTAAAAAAAGCGCCTAACTACTCATGCAGTTAGGCGCTTTTTTGTTGCTTAATGTTGATATATAGTCGCTAGTAAATAAGAGGCGTATATACCGATATTAACTCTTGTCTCTATAGCTCAAAAGCGCTGGCAATGGCATCATCTAGACGTTCAACTGCAATGACATTGATACCCTTGAATTGCGGCGCGTCTTTGGCAGGGGCATTGGCTTTAGGAATAATGGCATGCTTAAAGCCATGCTTCATCGCTTCTTTTAAACGCTCTTGTCCATTGGGCACAGGACGAATTTCACCAGATAAACCGACTTCACCAAAGACCGCCAGTGACGATGGTAGGGCTTTTTCCCTAATGCTTGATGCACAAGCGAGTAGTACCGCCAAGTCTGACCCTGTCTCTATGACTTTAACACCGCCCACGACGTTGACATAGACATCTTGCCCACTGGTATGAATACCGCCATGGCGATGCATGACGGCCAATAGCATAGACAAGCGCTGAAAGTCTAATCCTAATGCCATGCGTCTTGGTGAGCCTTGTGAGTCATCAACCAAAGCTTGCACTTCTACCAATAGCGGTCTTGTACCTTCTCGGCTGACCATGACTACAGAACCGGCTACAGGCTTATCATAGCGGCTTAGAAATATCGCGGATGGATTGGCGACTTCTTTTAGCCCCATATCAGTCATGCCAAAAATACCTAGCTCATTGACCGCGCCAAAACGGTTTTTGACTGCGCGAATCATACGAAAACGCGAATCAGACTGCCCCTCAAAGTATAATACCGTATCAACCATATGCTCAAGAACGCGTGGACCGGCAAGTGTTCCTTCTTTGGTGACGTGTCCTACCAAAAAAAGTGCCGTACCCGTTTGCTTAGCATAGCGTGTCAAAATAGCCGCTGACTCTCGAATTTGACTGACTCCACCTGGTGCAGAGTTAATCGCATCAGTATAAATGGTCTGAATGGAATCAATGATAGCAATAGCCGGCTGCTCTTGCGTTAAAGCCGCGCAAATAGTCTCTACATTGGTTTCAGCGAGCACACGAAGTCTATCAGCGGGTAAATCCAAGCGCTTTGCCCGCATGGCAACCTGTGCCAATGACTCCTCGCCAGTTACATAAAGCGCGCTACCTGCCAGTGAATCTGCTTTTGCCATATTAGTTGCCGTTTGCAGCAAGATAGTTGACTTACCGATACCAGGATCACCGCCAATCAGCACTACAGAACCTGCGACCAAGCCCCCGCCTAATACACGATCAAATTCACCAATGCCCGTCGGCAAACGAGTATCTAAACCGACGCTGACGGCATTGAGCGGCATTACCGCACTATGTGTTCCTGCATAGTTACCAGCTGTAGCACCAGCAGCATGAGAAGGCACACGGCTGGCGTTAGGTTTGGCAGTGTTTTTATTATGATGCGGCATACTGACATTGGGCGCTTCGATTAAGCTATTCCACTCACCGCAGTCACTGCATTGCCCTGCCCACTTACCAAAATGAGCACCGCAATGCTGACAGACATAACTGGTTTTATTTTTTGCCATAATATAGAAGCCTTATGCAAGTGTTGAAGCCATGATAACAAGGTAGTAAGTAAGATAGAGGGTGCTTATCAGCATTTATTGGACAGCAGATGTTAAAAGATAGCTGTGAAGGCAAACTAGCAGTTGCTATAAGTAGCAATGTTTTATAGAGGAAGTAAAATAAATAACGATAGCTGACTAAGATTACCTAGGAATAAATCTTATGTCAGCCTAAATGGATTTTTAATCGATGAGTTGCCAGCTTATACCTGAAAATCTTTACCAAGATACACAGATTTCACTAGCTCGTTGTCTAAGACCTCTTCTGAGGTACCCTCAGCAATGATAGCGCCTTCTGAGACAATATAGGCTTTTTCGCAGATCGCCAAAGTCTCACGGACATTGTGGTCAGTGATTAACACACCGATACCACGTTTTTTGAGCGCTAAAATGACATCTTTGATATCACCAACAGAGATAGGATCTACACCAGCAAAAGGCTCATCCAATAGGATAAATTTGGGATCAGCCGCCAAAGCACGAGCAATCTCACAACGACGACGCTCACCGCCTGATACGCTCATGCCTAATGATTTTCGCACATGCTCTAAATGAAAATCACCAATGAGTTTTTCAAGCTCTTGACGCTGCTGGTTACTGTTCAAATCCTTACGCGTTTGCAGAATGGCTAAGATATTATCTTCAATAGACAGTTTACGAAAAATAGAGGCTTCTTGCGGCAAATAACCAATACCGGCACGCGCTCGCTCATGCATGGCATATTTAGATAAGTCCATTTTACCTAAGGTGACGCGACCTTTATCCATATTAACAAGACCGACCACCATATAAAAACTGGTCGTCTTACCCGCCCCATTTGGACCCAATAACCCAACGACCTGCCCTTGCTCAACAGAGAATGAGACATCTTTAACTACCCAGCGTTTACCATAGCGCTTACCTAAGTTTTGCATAGATAAACGAGCAACAGGCTCAACACCAATAGTCGGTGTTATTGTTTGGTTTTCTGCTAAAGTGGTATTATTTTTATTATCATTCATAACTTACTCATAATGTGATTGCATTTAAATGGGTAGCAACCACTGAAATGTTTAGTCGTTTGTTTATATCACGGTAGATATTATGACTTAGCTCGCCATACAGCTTAGCGTATACCGCTTTGACTGTTACTATTACTAGGCGGGAAAACCAATTCGACGCGCTGACTGCCGCCAGCAGTCGCTTCCACATCGCCATCTTTTAAGCTGTAACGAATGACGTTACCCGAGAAGCTTGCGCCATTTTGTACCAATTTTGCATTGCCTGTTAGCGTAACAATGCCCGTAACGGCATTATAATCGATTTTATTTGCCTGACCTTTTGCTAGACCTTTTTCTTGCGTCACAACCTGCTGCATAGTCGCTGGACGTCCGGTCGCTACAGCCGAATTGATATTACGGCCCTGTGATAAATTGACCGTAATGTTATCAGCGGTCATTTTAAAGGTACCTTGGGTGATAATTACAGTTCCAGAGTAACTAGTCACGCCAGTACGCTCACTATAAGTGGCTTTGTCCGCCAATAATTTGATAGGCTGATTGGCATCCGATGGCAAAGCATGACTATATAGTGGAAGTGCCAAAAGCATCACTACGGGCAGTGCACGCAAGCTATGTGCCACATGAATAGAGCGCGTCGATAGCAAACGTAAAGTAGGCAAAGAATTGAATGTCATAATGTTACTCGTTTTATAATAGGTAATAGAGTTTGCAAACTTACTGCTAGATGCTTTACTGAAGAATATGCTGGTTAAAATAAGGCTTTATCTTGGCGATCAGCGGGCGTAAAAGAGACTGCCACTTGACCAAATTCATAATCGCCCGTCTCAAGATTGGCTTTCATGCTTGACGCTTCAAACCGATTCATACCTTGTTCAACCTTGACCGGCTCATTACTATATACCTGGCCTGACTTGGTATTGCCTTTCAATGTCGCGCCAGTTACTTTAATAGGTTCGACATTGGCATTGGCCGTCTTACCTTCACTGATTAAAGAAAAACCGCCCGATAAGCTCAGCTCACCTGTCTGCTGACTGATAGCAGCCGTCCCCGCTTCAATACGATAACGCTGCTCATCTGAAGGCTCCCAATTCATGGTGATGCCTTTCATCTCATCTTCATTGGTTGCCGGATTGTGCGTTAATGACTCAGCACTCAGCTCATACTCTGTCTCGCCTTGCTCGTTCGTTTGTACCGCCTTGATGTCTGTTGCTTCATAATCAACATCAGAGGTTTCAATCTTGACTGGCGGCGTGATCTCCCCTTGCTGCTTAAAAAACCAGCCGGCAAGACCTGCGATAATTAAGGCAATGACTATTAAAACACGAGTATTCACGATAAATCACCCTGATTTTTTACTTCATCAAGCGTATAGTTCGCGATAAAGTTTTGGTAGTGTCCATGACCCTTTAAAATGAGATCACATACTTCACGTACGGCACCTGTACCGCCGGCACGCGTGGTCACCATATGGCTACGTTTTATCACTTCTGCATGAGCATTTGGCACAGTAGCAGCAAAACCGACTGTTTGCATAGCTTTAATATCTGGTAAATCATCGCCCATATAAGCGCAGTCATCAGTTGTAATATTAAGTGTAGGGTCGAGGCTTGCAAGCAACTCGTTTAATGCCACCAGCTTATCATCACGTCCTTGTACAATGTAATCCACACCAATCTCAGCGGCGCGTTTATCGACCATAGGACTGCTACGACCCGTAATAATCGCGGTCAAGATGCCATAGCGGGCTAATGACTTCACGCCGACGCCATCATGGACAAAAAACGCCTTGGTCTCAACGCCATTGGCATCATAGATAATTTGACCGTTTGATAAAATACCATCAACGTCCATCACCAATAACTTCACTTGTCCGGCTTTTTTGATTAAGTCTTGCATCAGTCATCTCTTTTATTAATAGACAGTCTAATATAACGCTTACTTTACACCGGCTTGTAGTAAATCATGCACCGTAATAACGGCTTCCAAACGCTGCTCGTCATCGATAATAAGTAGCTGACTGATAGTATTCTCATTCATCACGCTAAGCGCATCAGAAGCTCGCATCGATTTACTGATATGACGAGGGCTACTCACCATCAGCTCACGCATCGGCGTTTGTAAATCTATGCCCTTTTCTAAGCCTCGTCTTAAATCGCCATCGGTAAATATCCCCACTACCTTTTTCTCATCATCCGTAACAACCGTCATCCCCAAACGCCCAGCAGACATAATAAATAGCGCTTCTTGTAACGGCGCGTGCTGATTGATAAGCGGCAAATCTTCTGATTTGGTGTGCATCAAATCTTCCACACGTGTCAGTAATTGACGACCTAATGCACCAGCAGGATGTGATAAAGCAAAATCTTCTGAGGTAAAATTGCGCGCATGTACCAAAGCCACTGCTAATGCATCCCCTAGTGCCAATGTCGCTGTGGTACTTGAAGTGGGAGCAAGATTAAGCGGGCAAGCTTCCTGCGACTTACCAAGCGTCAAAATAATATCTGCAGCACGAGGCAGCATACCGCGTTTGTCTCGGCTGATACTAATCAGCGGAATATTTAAGCGTTTGACCACTGGCAATAGCATTCTAATCTCATCTGACTCACCAGAGTTAGAAATGGCAAGCAAAACATCCCCTTCAACTAACATGCCAAGGTCACCATGGCCTGCTTCACCAGGATGCATAAAAAATGCTGGCGTACCAGTAGAGGCAAATGTCGCCGCTATCTTACGTCCGATTAATCCCGACTTACCCATACCCGTTACGACCACGCGACCCTGACATGCCAAAATAATATCACAAGCCTGTGCAAACCTATCATCTATTTGCTCTATCAATAATGCAAGTGCTGCTTTTTCAGTATTGATAGCGTCAATAGCCGTACTGATAAATTGCTCATAGGTCAGATTGCGTTCAGGAGTATTCATACCGTGGCTCTATATTTCTAATTAATTAAAACATTTTACTATAATATGGGCCATATTAATAATCATGGTCGATATTAATAAGATGCGGTAAGGATGCAGATACGAGAGGTTTGCAAGTACGCTAAGAAGTTGTTATTTATATAAGTATCCATACAAAAAAACCCACTATAATAGTAGGTCCTTATATAATATTTCACAGATTATCTATACTTACCTATAAAAACTCTTGTCGTAAAATATCTTAGCATAAAATAGACACAGAGCTATTTAGTTATTGCTATCATCAGACTCATTACTGGGTTTATTATCATAATCCACATTGTCTGACGGCGCTTCAAAACCACGGTCTTGACCAAAACCACCACGCTCAAAACCACGCTCTTGACCTTGGCTGAAGCCGCCACGATTGAAACCACTACGATTGGCAAAGCCGCGCTCTTCAAATCCACTACCGCTGGCTGGACTGCTGCTAGCACCACGTTCAAAACCGCCACTCATGCTGCCGCCTTGGCCTTGTTGATAGCCCATTGGTGCTGCGCCTTGGCTTTGGGTAGTCGTGCCTGGAGTGGTACTACTACGAGGATTACGTGCTGGTACGACGGTTGAGATGGCGTGTTTGTATACCATTTGACTGACAGTATTTTTCAGCAAAACAACATACTGGTCGAATGATTCTATTTGACCTTGTAGCTTGATGCCATTGACCAAAAAAATAGAAACTGGAATGCGATCTTTACGTAGTGAGTTCAAGAACGGATCTTGTAAAGTTTGTCCTTTTGACATGAAATCTCTCCTAAATATTATATAATTATTGTTAGTGCCAATTCTTATAAGGGTTACTTCAATTATAATGGCTAAGGGTAGATACAATAATAAGTTTTATTTATAATACGTATCTAAATAAGTACTAAACCTTGTTAAGTTGTTCTACTTTATCGTGAATATGTCATTATTGTCATAAATTAAGTAACCAGTTGTTGCATTAGTTACTTTTAACATGAAATATGACACGCTCATCACTGAAAAGCCACTTC
>NZ_DATIRM010000342.1:0-1587 GCF_035469765.1 Psychrobacter sp. | reverse complement strand
TATTTTATTGTTCGTTTTACAACAAACTACTTAACATAAAATAATGCTATTACATTAAATAACAATAAATAATTAGAATATCAGTTGTTACTTTACTGCTTCAATTTGAATATTCAATTCAACCTTCTTTGTCATGCCTAATAAAGTGTATTTGCTAATGCCCCACTTCGTCCGGTCAATAGTCGTTATAAAGTCGCCACCGCAAACTGATTTTTTCAGGATCGGGTTTGGGTAGCAATTGAACTTGGTGGCTGTTAACGTAATGGGATTGGTCTTACCGTGTAGTGTCAACATACCATCGACCTTGCTGACATTCGAGACACTACCATCAGTCTCAAAATACCACTTGGTGGACTCAAATTGAGCCAGTGGAAATTGCTCAATATCGAAAAAATCTGCGCTTTTGAGTGTGATATCAAATGCCGTATTACCTGTATTTAAGCTGTTTAGAGGGATTACCAGCGAGATATTACCAGTCTTAGCAGCTGGGTCATAATCTAGCTGTCCAGTTAAATTATAAAAGCCACCCGTGTTGGTAGAGGTATTGAAGTGGTCAATGGCAAAGCGTACATTGGTATGGGTGGGGTCGATATCGTAAGTCAACGCATGACTGCTGGCGATACTTAATATGCCTATAATTAACGCTAGTAGAGGCTTTCGAGAGGACAGCATGACTGTCGAGAGGGTCGTTTGATTCATAGTGACATTCCTTTGCGATAGTAAATGGCAGGACAATCACATCCTTTGTGATTGTGTTCTTATATAATGACAACAAGCCCATACTTAATCAATAAGTATGGGCTTATCTGTTTTAGATATAGCATCAGCATTGCTAACACTATGTCATGTATATGACCAAATAGAGGCATCAAATCATATTTTACTATCCGTCGGTGCCTGCTCTTTGCCACTTGGCACAAGCCATTTACCAAACCATCCTGATAGGTCATCCATCAGCGTATAGACGACTGGAATGACGACTAAGCTCAACAGCGTAGACGTCACCAGACCACCCAGTACCGCTGCTGCCATCGGTCGCCTAAAAGTAGGATCAGCATCACCCCAACCAAATACCAACGGCAACATACCAGCGCCCATCGCGATAGTGGTCATAATAATTGGACGCGCGCGCTTACGGCATGAATCAACAATAGCCTCAAAACGAGCCAGACCGCGGCGCTGCGCAATCAATGCATAATCGACCAACAAGATAGAGTTTTTGGTCGCAATACCCATCAGCATAATAAACCCAATCATTGATGGCATCGACAGACTGCTATTAGTAATCACCAAACCGACAAAGGCACCACCAATAGATAATGGCAATGCCATCAGAATAGTAAAGGGCTGCAAGATACGCCCAAATAATAAAATAAGAACGCCTAAAATGCAGACCACACCGACTGACATCGCAATCACAAAGCCGCTGAATAACTCAGCCATATTTTCTGCTTGCCCTTGGTCGATGATGGTAATGGAGGCAGGTAGCGTTTGCATACTCGGTATGTTTTTGACTGCCTGTACCAAATCACCCAGCTCGCCATTGGCAGGCTGCACGGTAATACTAATAGCGCGCTCACGGTCTAG
>NZ_DATIRM010000341.1:0-5692 GCF_035469765.1 Psychrobacter sp. | reverse complement strand
ATGGGGAACCGCATAAGGTTGGCGTAGCAGTCGTCGATCTGTTTGCAGGTTTGCAGCTGACCATTGGTATTCAAGCGGCATTATTAGCACGTCACAACACTGGACTTGGACAACATGTCGATGTGGCACTGCTAGACAGTGCACTGGCGATGTTGGCTAACGTCGGTATGAACCATCTAGCATCAGGCAAAGTACCACCAAGATTGGGCAATCAGCATCCTAATATTGTGCCTTATCAAGTGTTTGCGGGGCAGGGTGAAGCGCACTTTATTTTAGCTTGTGGCAATGACAGTCAGTTCGCCAAACTTTGTAATGTCCTTGGTGTTGATTGGCATACCGACAGCCGCTTTATGACCAACCCACAGCGTGTTGCTAATCGTGAGCTGCTTTGTGATGATTTAGCTAAGAAGTTTGCCGAGCAACCTCGCAGTTATTGGCTAGAGGTCTTAGATCAAGCAGGTATTCCATGCGGTGCTATTCATAATGTGGCTGAAGCGTTGGCTATGCCGCAAGCACAAGCGCGTGAGATGGTGATTGATTTTGCTGTGCAAGGCAGTCCTGTGCGCGCGCTTGGTAATCCTATCAAACTATCCGCATCACCTGTCAGCTATCGCACGCCGCCTCCGAGCCTGAGCGAGCATACCGATAGCACGCTTGCTGATTTAGGCTATAACAGCGATATGATAGCCAAACTCAAAGCGGACGGTATTGTTTAATATGAAAAGATTTTTTAGACCTAGATTTATAGTATAGAATCCTAACGTTACTTGATAGCGTTAGGGTTAAAGCCCAAGCACTGCTCAATTTGTTCGGCCAATTCAATCAGTACCGCGCTGACCTCAGCCCGTTTAGACTCATACTCTCCTTGCAAAAAACTGACTGCCATACCAGCGACGGCAGTGCCCGAAGCATTACGGATATAAGTGCCCAAGCAGTACATGCCATCGCGCAGTTGCCCATCATCGAGTGACACTCGACTTTCCTGAATCGCCGTAAGCTCGGTGGACAAATCCGCAAAGTTATTGACCCCATGTTGTGTCATGGGCGTAGGGAACTTCTCTTTATACAATGATTTTATGCTGTCCATAGACAACGTGGATAGCATGGCTTTGCCTGTCGCAGAAAATACAGCAGGCACACGCACCCCTGCACGAAAGGTAAATCCGAGCGGAGCAGGCGACTCATGACAAGCCAAAAACACCACTTCTCCCAGATCCAGTTTTGACAAGGTGACCGTGTGCTGAAGTAGCACAGGATACTGGACAATCAAATCCTTAAACAACTGTACGACGCCTTGCTGCTGCTCATACTTGCCTGCCCAATACATCAAGTACGAGCCTAAATAAAAGCGGCTTTCAGGATCTTTATAGATGACATGCTTGGTTAGCAGGCTCTGCAAAATATTGTGAGTGGAGCTGCGAGGAAGCCCAAGCTCTTTGGCGATATGAGCCGCTGTCAGAGGCTGTGAGCTATCTGTAATCAAGTCCAAAATCTGAAATGTTTTGTCTAGCGCAGGCACGGCAGTCGAGCTCATAAGTAACCTATAAAAATGAAATAAAAGAAAGAAGTACAAGATAATTATCAAAATAATGAGATTAGAGGTTGCAAATCGCACCATATCATTCTTATAATGATGTCTCGTATATAGAATACTTGTTCAGTATATTGAACAAAAAACGAATTATCAATAATTATTTAATACCTACTATTATATCCATTCTTATAAACATACCACCCTACATGACAAGGAGCGTCAACATGTCACATACGCTACAGTTATCAAATCCAGACCTACTTAAACAATCTTGCCTAATCAAAGACGGCTGGCACGTCGCTAGTGACGACGCTGTACTTGATGTAACTAATCCTTTTAACGGTGACATCATCGGTACGGTACCAAGCCTCACGACAGACGATGTCAATGAAGCGGTTGCCTATGCTCATGAAGTCCAAGTTGCTTGGGCAGCAAAAACAGCAAAAGAGCGTTCAGAGCTACTGCAAAAGTGGGCAGACCTCATTGATGCCAATAAAGAAGATCTTGCGATCATCATGACCGCTGAGCAAGGTAAGCCGCTCACTGAGTCACGCGGTGAAGTAGGTTATGCCAATAGCTTTATTCGTTGGTTTGCCGAAGAAGGCAAGCGCGTTTATGGCGATGTTATCCCTGCCAACAGCGCGCAGCTACGTCATGTCGTCCTCAAGCAGCCAGTTGGTGTTTGTGCCGCTATTACGCCTTGGAACTTCCCAGCAGCGATGATCACGCGCAAAGTTGCACCCGCTTTAGCAGCAGGTTGTACGATTATCGTCAAACCTGCCACTGAGACACCATTTTCGGCATTGGCACTGGGTGCCTTAGCAGAGCAAGCGGGTATCCCAGCAGGCGTTCTCCAAGTTGTGACAGGTAAATCATCTGTCATCGGTGAGATCCTGACCGGCGATGCGCGCATTCATAAGTTATCATTTACTGGCTCTACAGAAGTAGGTCGTACGTTGATGGCACAATGCGCACCGACTATCAAAAAACTGTCGTTAGAGCTTGGTGGCAACGCGCCGTTTATCGTCTTTGATGATGCAGACTTAGAGAAAGCCGCTACAGGCTTAATCGCCTCTAAATATCGTAATGCTGGTCAGACCTGTGTTTGCGCCAACCGTGTATACGTTCAAGACAGCATCAAAGATAAGTTCTTAGATATCTTTGTCAAAAAAGTAGCTGAGCTAAAAGTTGGTAACGGTTTGGAAGAAGGCGTAGATATTGGCCCTCTCATCAACAAAAAAGCATTAGACAAAGTACAAGCGCTTCTCAAAGATGCAATGGATAAAGGTGCCAAACTGGTCACTGGTGGTAGCATCAACGACGCTTCAGAATTGACTTATAACCCAACGGTTATTACCGATATTAGCAGTGATATGGATATCGCTTCTGAAGAAATCTTTGGACCGATTGCGACGATATTTACGTTCAAAGACGAAGCAGAAGTTATCCGTGCCGCTAACGACACTATCTATGGCTTAGCCGCTTACTTCTACAGTAGCGACTATGCACGCTCATGGCGTGTGACCGAAGGCCTTGAGTACGGCATCGTTGGTCATAACACTGGTTTAATTTCTACGGAGGTTGCACCATTTGGCGGCGTGAAGCAGTCTGGCTTTGGCCGTGAAGGCTCAAAATATGGTATCGAAGACTATATCACGACTAAATACTGGTGTTCTGACATCAGCTAATACAATCGCTAGTTGGTTCCATGCTCAGCACAATTTTTTAGGTATCAGTGGTGTTTTAAGTTAAACAAATATCATTCGATATCTACTAAGTCTCAAATAAACCGCCAATCACTAGATGGCACTTATGTTACGAACAAAGAAAAGGACATTCCCATGACGACTACCAATCAATCATTACTTGAGCGCCGCAAAGCTGTTTTACCAACAGGACTTGGGGTTGCCTTTCCTATCTTTGCAGAAAGAGCAAAGAACTCAGAAGTTTGGGACATCGAAGGCAATCGCTATATTGACTTTGTCGGTGGTATCTCAGTATTGAATACCGGTCACAGCCATCCAAAAATTACTCAGCGTGTGCATGAGCAGCTAGACAAATTTACGCACACTGCTGCGCAAATGATCAATTATGAGTGCTATGTGGACTTGGCTGAAAAGCTTTGTGAAAAAGCACCAATTAGCGGCGATACCAAGGCTTTCTTTTTGACAACTGGTGCAGAAGCCGTCGAAAACTGCATCAAGATTGCTCGTGCTAAAACCCGTCGTCCAGGCGTCATCTCTTTTGTTGGTGGCTGGCATGGCCGCACCTTAATGTGCATGAGCCTGACAGGCAAAGTATTGCCATACAAAAAGAACTTTGGTCCGATGCCCGGTCCTGTATTCCATGCGTTGTTCCCAGCTGAAGAGTTAAATGTTACTGAAGAGCAAGCATTACACAGCCTTGAGATGATCTTCCAAGCAGATATCGATCCTAGTGAAGTGGCGGCGATGATCATCGAGCCAGTCCAAGGCGAGGGTGGTTTCCATCAGGTTACCCCTTCATTTGCCAAAGCACTACGTGACATCTGTGACGAGCATGGCATCGTCCTCATTTTTGATGAAGTGCAGTGTGGTTTTGCAAGAACGGGTACGTTGTTTGCCACTGAGCAGCTAGGCGTTGAGCCTGACCTGATGACCAGTGCTAAGAGCTTGGCTGGTGGTTATCCTATCTCTGCGGTCATTGGCCGTGCTGATATCATGGATGCGCCGCAAGTAGGCGGCTTAGGTGGTACTTATGCTGGTAACCCACTTGCTTGTGTGGCCGCGCTAGCTGTCATGGAAGTCATTGAAGAAGAAAACTTACTTGAACGTAGTATCGAGATTGGTGATACCATCGCCGCGTTCTTAAAAGGCTTAAACCTAAGCAGCATCGGTCATATTCGTCATAAAGGTGCGATGCTAGCGTTTGAATTGATCGATAGCGAAGGCAAGCCTGATGCAGCAGCAGCAGCAAACCTAAAAGCAAAATCATTTGAGCAGGGCTTGCTATTAGCGTCTTGTGGCATGTATGGCAATGCCATTCGTGTGATGGTGCCATTGACGGTCGAAGACGAAGTATTACAAGAAGGTCTTGATATCATCAAAGGTATCCTAACTGCTTAATAGATATCGAGTGTCATTTACTTTAGCGATGGATCGCTTTTAATCAAACATCGATTTTGGTTAAAAAGTTGTATTTAAGATAACGGCAAGGCTGCCCTTAGGGCACTCACTTTGAGTGTGTTTTTGAACGGCGCCTTGCAAGTCAAGACGCCGTTTTTGTATTTGCTATTTAAATATCAGACAAATAGCAAACGACAGTTTTTAGGCGAAACGATATATATAGTAAATATGATGGGTGCTATCCCACTAAACAGAAATAGTGTAACCGTAAAAGGTTCACACGGATGACACACAGACAAGGAGTAGGTTATGTCTGAATTAAAAAAATCGCTAGGGACGTTAGATGTCATTGCTTTAGCATTCGGTGCTATGGTTGGTTGGGGTTGGGTAGTGTTGGCAGGTGGTTGGATTCTATCTGCTGGTACGTGGGGCGCGATGTTAGCGTTCTTGATAGGTGGCCTTGCGGTCATATTGATCGGTGTTACTTACGCTGAGCTTGCTGCATCCATGCCAGTTACTGGCGGTGAGCATACTTATACTCATCGAGCGCTGGGAGTGAATGTCTCCTTTATCTGCTCGTGGAGTATTTTGTTTGGTTACTTTTCGGTCGTTGCTTTTGAAGCAGTGGCACTACCAACGGTAGTAGAGTATTTTATTCCCAATTATAATCAAGGGTATCTCTGGACTATCGCTGGATGGGATGTCTATGCCACATGGGTAGGGGTCGGGATGTTGGGCTCCATCATTGTAACGTGGCTAAATATACGCGGTATGGAAGTCAGTGCTTGGTTTCAAAAAATCGCCGTATTAGGTATTTTGTTTGTAGGTACGTTGCTGTTCATCGGTGCCGTGTTGTTTAACCCTGAGACAGCCACTTCAACGCAAGCGCCAGCCTTTATTGGCGGTGTTGCCGGTATGATGGCCGTTATCGTGATGGTGCCTTTTATGTTTGTGGGTTTTGACGTCATTCCACAAGCGGCAGAAGAGATTGATCTTACTCGTCCCAATATTGGTAAGTTTTTGATTGTCTCCATTGTAGTTGCGGTCATTTGGT
>NZ_DATIRM010000340.1:0-6928 GCF_035469765.1 Psychrobacter sp. | reverse complement strand
GTATTTGGCAAGAGAATATCGGTAAAACCATTATCGCCCATGTGCCTGTATATCTAGACGCGCAATGCAAGGTACAAGTTCAAGAAACCGGCGATTTTGAATTAGACGGTGTGACCTTCCCTGCGGCTGAAGTCAAAATTGAATTTATTGATCCTGTAGATTCCTCAAGTGACATGTTCCCCACTGGCAATTTAATCGATGACTTCGATGTGGCTGGCTGTGGCTTAAATACTGATAGCGTTAAAGCAACCTTTATTAGTGCGGGTATCCCAACTATCTTTATGAAAGCAGAAGATTTGGGCTTTACTGGTACTGAGCTGCAAGGTGATATCAACAGCGATAGCGAAACCTTAGCCAAGCTTGAAAAAATCCGTGCCAAAGGCGGTGTGGCGATGGGCTTATTTAAAGACGTCAGTGAAGCACAAACCAGTCAGCATATTCCAAAAATTGCTTGGGTAGCTCCTGCGCAAAGTTACAGCGCCTCAAGTGGCAAAGCAGTTAATGCTAAAGATATCGACTTAGTCGTACGCGCAATGAGCATGGGACAACTACATCATGCAATGATGGGTACAGCAGCGGTCGCCATTGCGGCAGCAGCGACCACGCAAGGCACGTTAGTGAACCAAGCCGCAGGTGCAGGCGAATTAGGTGAAGTTCGTTTTGGTCATCCTTCTGGCACATTGCTCGTAGGCGGAAAAACAGAACGCGTGAACGGTCGCTGGCAAGCCAAAAAAGTATCGATGAGCCGCTCAGCACGTCGTATCATGATAGGTGAAGTTTTTGTACCGGCAGATGCGTTTTAGTTTTCTTTAGTCTATGCCTAGTATGGCTTTTTAGGTCAGTTTACTTTACGCTAATAACATGCCAAACCCACCTACCCTCAGTAAGTCCCCACTGGATAACAAGCCGCCGCTCAAAAAAGTTGAGCGGCGCGCATTGCTGTGGGATATCCTCAAAAAGCTTGCTGTATTTGCAAAACCTTACCGTTTACTCATTATTGCCACACTGATACTAACGGTGCTTGGCTCCTTTACCGCGCAAGTTAATGCCTTTGTGTTGCGCTATGCCGTGGACACTTTGACCGAAATCGCTCCCCTTGCCGATCCATGGGAAGCTGGCGTGCGCATGCTAACCATCATTAGTGCGGTACTCTTAACCAAAGAGATATTGTCGATATTCATCTCTTTTGGACAGCGCTTCTTTGGTGAAAAAATTCGTATCAATCTCTCTCGTGATTTATCACAAAAAATTATTGAGCGTATCTTAACCTATCGAATGGCGTTTTATACCAGTAGTGAAAACGACAGCGGAAAATTGCAAACTCGTATCGATTATGGTGTTAGCAGCCTAACCAGCTTGGTGCAAAACTTCTTTATCGATATGCTACCGCTATTTGCCAGTGCGATTGTATCGCTGATTATTATGTTTTCGACCAATTTTTGGATAGGCTTGGTTGGTCTGATTATTATCCCGATTTACTTTTTTATCAGTCAAAAACAAGCGAGGCGTTTGCAAGGATTTCGGCGGCAGATGCGTGGCTTTAGAGAAGCCAAAAGTGGTTTGGTTATCTCGTTGATTAATTCTATCAGTGTCGTAAAGTCCTTTGTCCGTGAGTCTATCGAGGCGGAGAAGCATTTACAGATTCAAAAAGACATGACCGATAATCAGCTGCGTATTCGTAGCATTGGTTTTATTTATGACGCGGTAAAAACCTTTATCGAGCAAATCGGTGTGGTGGTGATTATTTTATTGACCGCCTACTTTGTCTTAAAGGGTCAAATGACCATTGGTATGATTTTATTTCACGTGATGCTGTTTCAGAATGTCGCCGCTCCTATCCGACAGTTACATCGTATTTATGATCAAATCAACAATGCGCTGACCTATGCCGAAGGCTTTTTTGAGATTTTAGAGGACGAAAGCCAAGTTGAAAACGTCACTGGCAGGAGCAGTAAAGATTTAAAAGGTCTCATTGAATTAAAAAACGTTGACTTCACTTATCCTAATGGCACCCAAGCGCTAAAAGATGTCAGCTTTACCATCAAGCCCAATCGTATTACTGCACTAGTAGGCTTAAGCGGTGCTGGCAAGAGCACCATTATTAGCTTATTGGTAAAATTTTATGAGCCGGATGCTGGCAAGATATATTTAGATGGGCATGATCTAGCGGAATGTGATACTCATGAGCTTCGCCAAAATATTGGTTTGGTACTACAAAGCAATCATATTTTCTCAGGTACGATTAGCGAAAATATCCGCTATGGCGATATGAATGCGACTGATGAAGATATTATCATTGCAGCAAAAAAAGCCTCAATTCATGAGCAAATCATGTCGTTAGCCAAAGGTTATGAGAGTACCGCAAAATCCCTATCTGGCGGACAGCAGCAACGTATTGCACTGGCAAGGATGTTTTTAAAAGATCCCCCGATTGTGTTTTTGGATGAGCCAACGGCCAGCCTTGATGCGATTGCCAGTCAACAGGTCAAAAAAAGCTTAGATCTGATTAAAAAAGACCGTACCGTGATTATGGTGTCGCACAATATCGCCCAAATCATCGATGCTGATGACTTGGTAGTGATAGAAGACGGGCGTGTGGTTGAGACTGGTACCCATGAAGCGCTATATGAACAGCGCGGCAAGTACTTTGAAATATTCAGCGCCATGTCAGATAGTCTGAACTTAGATAAAATCAGTCAAACCTTAAATAGTTAATGTGGGGCGAAATCGTTATAATGCTCATTCTTTAATGCATGATTTATTTTTAAGTGCTATTACTACCCTTTAAATTGTTAAAAGCTATTTGACTATGACCTGTGAATTTTCGATAAAAACCTTTGATGAATTAACCTCAGTTGATCTGTATCACATTTTAAAAGCGCGCTCGCAAGTATTTGTGGTGGAACAAAATTGCCCTTATCAAGACATGGATGAGGTCGACTTTGATTGCTTACATCTGGTCGCGCATCAAAATGAGCAGCTGATTGGCTATTGCCGCATCATTCCGCCTGTTTTCAACACTAAAAAATCTGCTGTAACCCCATCAGGTCCTATCCCATCGATTGGTAGAGTGCTGGTGTTGGCAGCACATCGCGGCGATGGTGTCGCCCGCCAAATGATGCTAGAGGCCATCAAATATTGCCGTAAAAAATACGGTAAAAAACCCATTATCATCTCAGCCCAGACTTATTTATTAAACTTTTACCAATCTCTTGGGTTTATCGCTGAAGGCGAGCATTATCTCGAAGACGGCCTTGAGCATGTCATCATGGTGCTACCTATTATTAAAAAGGTTAAAGTTAAAAAGGAAAATTCAGGTACGGCAAGCAGCATTCTTAGCTTTTTACTATTAATGTTGGCGTTGTTGTTTATTATCGGCTTACTGTATTTGATGGTTTGATCCTCTTTGGCGTAAGTCGTCTTACACTACTTCACTGTGGTTCGGTTGTGAGTATGCTATTTTTAATAGCAGGCTTATTAATTCATAATAGGATTGATAGGTTGTCATCATATCTGACTCAAGGAAGAGGTAAAGGTTATGTCTAATGTCGAAAGCAATGTCCGACCAGAGTATGACGTCGAGATTTAAAAAATTGCCGATTATGTACTCAATTATTCTATAGATAACGACTCACCCAATAGCGCTGATGCTTGGAATACCGCTCGCTACTGCCTGATGGATACCATCGGCTGCGGATTACTGGCACTGCGTTTTCCTGAATGTACCAAGCATTTAGGTCCTGATTGTGCGGATCAAATCACCCCTAATGGCGCGCGTGTTCCCGGCACCTCCTACCGTCTAGATCCTATAAAAGCCGCTTTTGATATCGGCTGTATCGTACGCTGGCTTGATTATAATGACACATGGCTCGCTGCCGAATGGGGTCACCCCTCTGACAATTTAGGAGCGATTTTGGCAGTAGCAGATTATATTAGCCAGCAAAACGTCAGTCAGGGTCGCGCACCGCTTATCATGAAGGAAGTGCTAGAAGCCATGATTATGGCGCACGAAATTCAAGGAGTGTTGGCACTAGATAACTCCTTTAATCGTGTGGGTCTTGATCATGTATTTTTAGTAAAGTTAGCGTCGACTGCTGTCGTTGCCAAACTTTATAAACTACCACATGAGCGTATCATGGCGGCTATCTCTCAAGCTATTGTGGACGGTCAGGCACTACGTACGTATCGTCATGCACCCAATGCCGGTAGCCGTAAGTCTTGGGCAGCAGGCGATGCCACCAGTCGCGCCGTACGTTTAGTCGATATTACGCGCCGCGGCGAGATGGGTATTCCCTCTGCATTGACCGCGCCGCAGTGGGGTTTTTATGATGTTCTCTTTAGCCATACCAATAAAGATTTGGCTCTTAAGCCTGAAAAAGAGCGCTACTTTACCTTTCAGCGTGAGTTTGGTAGCTATGTCATGGAGAATGTCTTATTTAAGATAAGCTTCCCTGCAGAGTTTCATGCGCAAACTGCTTGTGAGGCGGCCGTTATCTTGCATCCGCGCATCGATGACCAAATTGAAGAGATTGAAAAAATTATCCTAACCACTCATGATTCAGCCATTCGGATTATCTCCAAAGAGGGGACGCTGGCCAATCCTGCTGATCGAGATCATTGCTTGCAGTATATGGTTGCAGTGGCTTTACTCACCGGTGATTTGATGGCTGAAAACTATGAAGATGACTATCATGCCGAGCATCATATTTTGATTGATGGTCTACGTCGTAAAATGGTCGTTGAAGAAGATGCCGGCTATTCAAAAGACTATCATGATCCAAGTAAGCGCTCGATTGCCAATGCGATACAGGTATTTTTTAAAGATGGTAGTAGTACCGATAAGGTAGCGATTGAATACCCTATCGGTCATAAACGCCGCCGTGCTGAAGGATTACCGATATTGGAGGCAAAGTTTCGTGCCAGTCTTGCAACGCGGTTTATCGATAGTCGCTGCACAGAGATTTTTGCACTATGTAGCGATCAGCAGCGCTTGGAGCAAACACCGGTAAACGAATTTATGGATTTACTGGTAACCTATTAGGCAATTGATTGTTATTTTTGATTGTTGCTTTAATATTTACCAAGGTATCGATTCCCCTGCCCAATCTACAAAACTGCCCGATTGGGTCGCATTCATCTTACTAAGTACCTCAAGCAAGCATTCAGCACTGTAGGCTGGCGAGAACAACTGCCCGTCAGCCACATTTCCTTGGAACGGTGCTGATAGCTGGGTATTGACGGTGCCCGGCTGCATCACCACTACGCAAACCTCTTTAAGTGAGCGACTCCATTCAATACTCAAATTTTTCATACCCATATTAAGTGCCGCCTTGCTCATGCGGTAGCTGTACCAACCGCCGAGTTGATTGTCACTGATACTACCTACCCTTGCCGATATGGTCGCAAAAATTGCTGGCTTGTCATTACTGCGCTCAGCTTTTGCTAATAGCGGTTTGATATGTTTGGCAATGAGCAGGCTTGCCAAGGCATTGACTTGCATATTCTTTAAGAAAAAATCAGTCTCAACCTGACGCAGCGCCTTCTCTGGTTGTTGCGCCCCGCTGTGTAGCAGTCCTGCACAGTTAATCACCCAGTTGACATGGTCAGTTTGATGTGCAATCAAATCAACAGCTTGTTTGATGCTCTGCTCGTCGCAGATATCCATCGCTATCCAATATAAATTGTCTGCTTCAAAATCGGGAATGCTTTTATGGTACGTGGCGAAGACACGAATGCCAGTATTGGTGTTCATACCGTTATTTGTACCGGTGCTGGCGTGTTCATTGGTAGCAGTCTGTACCAGTTGCTCAATCATGGCTTTGCCAATACCGCCTGTACCACCGATGATAAAATAATTTTTAGTATTCATAAGGCGTTCATCCTTGTTATTATTTATAGCGGTTATGATGCAATATTTAAGACAGTGCTCTTAATATATTGATTCAATTAAAACATATTTACCATAGGCTAAGTGTGTCACTTATACTGAACACTAATAATGTGATGAATTTTTGCAGTATTATTTTAATAGAAGATGATGTACAAGAACAAAAAATCTGCCATAACAGGCAGATTTTTATACGTTTACTTTGGTTGTCTAGTATTTTAGCTTGCTAAGCCTCTAGCTGCTGCCGATTGAGAAGTAGATTTAATATCCATATTAAATAGCCGTCCTTCGTGTTCTGTTATTGATACGCTCTAGGCTTGTTCTTCGACAACTACAATGTTATAAAACCAAATTTTTACCTATGATTACTAAAAAGGCATATGACCCTTTTCATTCGTTCATCTTTATTATTTGCCGCTATAAGGATACCTTTTGTTTATAACGGTGTATAGCGCTGGGTATAATCTGAATTTGACATTAGAATAGGTATGAATATTTGATGAAAATATTTAAATCAGGATTCTAATGTGTTTTTAGCATACCGCTTATTTATGATAACTGCTAGAAATTATTGACCATATAGTCAGGTTTTTTGTTAGTAAAACAAATATAGCTAAAATTAATACCGATAACCCTCAAAAATAAAGTCATAATTGCATTAATAAACACGCTTTAATGATTATAATTTTCAACACATTTGATATTTTATTTCACCATTGATTTATACGGACATCAGACCATGCTATCGCCCCAAGACCAATTGACTGAGCTAGTACGTACTCTTGAGACGCAGCAGCATGTTTTTGCCACCGACCCACTACTAATTACTGAAAAACTGCAAAGTGAAGAAGGCACGCCCCTGCAAAAATTGCATCGACGAGCTTCACGAATAGACAGCAATGGCATGCTGGCAGGCGTGCTTGGTAAGATTGACGGTCGTATCAAAGGCATCATGGTTGTTATGAGTGTGGTGTGGTGTCTCTCGGGATTTTTGGGATTGTTTACTTTATTACAGACCAACGTAGTGAACTTCTTTTATGT
>NZ_DATIRM010000339.1:0-5594 GCF_035469765.1 Psychrobacter sp. | reverse complement strand
TAAGGTTGGGATGCATGACTTTGCTGAGCGAGTAAAAGTGACCGACTCGCTGGTTATGGCAAAGCAGCAGTATCCTGGACAAAAGAACACCTTGGACGCTCTCGTACGTCGTTTAGATGTGGGCAAGCAAGACCGTACGTTTCACGGGGCATTACTAGATTCAGAGATTTTAGCAGAAGTGTATCTGGCGATGACTGGTGGACAGGTGACGCTGGGTATTGAAGATGACACACAAGCCGATGGTGGACACATGGCCCATGCTAGCTTTGCCAATTTAGCGGCTTTATTGCTTGATTCGAGTGCTGATGAGAGCACCAATCAAAGCTGGTATGCGTCGCTCGCAGAAGACTATCCTGAGCTAAAAGCCAAAATGTAACAGTCATTAAAATCGCTTCTTATATTGGCTATTAGAGAATATAGTCTTGATTATTATAACGATAAAAAGTAAAACCTTATCTAGCGCTATGTTTTAATTTACTCTCTAACTATTTGCCATTTTCGTCAGTATCTTATGGAAAAAATAATTATGAATCACTCTACGCAAATAAAATTGACCGCGCCAATGCTTAGTGTTACTGACTTCAATTTGCCATCGCTGCACTTATTGCACGATGAGGTCAAAGTCATACTCAAAGATACTGAGATTCATTTGGGCGAATTTAATGACGACAATAGCCAAGCACCTTTATTATTAGACTCTATTATCGTCCTAAAACAATTGTCTTGTATTTTTGAGTTGATATCGTTAGTGGGTGCAGAGGCACTTAATAATGCGATTGTACAAGGATTGCAGCAGCTTTATGACAGTGGCGACAACAGCAATATTGACTTAATCATGGATCTGTCCGAAGCCATCATGACGCTTGATCGTTATGTTGAGTTTGTGCTGTTGACCGAGTCGGTAGAGCCTACTTTATTACTGCCTATTATTAATAAGCTCAATGCTCATAGCCAAATAGCGCCTATTGCTGCTGATTATTTTTCTGCTTTTGGCAACAGTAGTGTCATTATCGCCAATCCTGAAAAGAATTTTCAGCCACTAAATGAGCTCAACCTTGATCAAGAGTTGTTGACCTCTGCTTATCGTAGTGGGCTTGGCGTCACTTTGATCAATCGGGACGGTAATATTAACCAAGATGATCAGCAAAAATTGGATGCCATGTCAGCTGCCTGTGCTTTGATAGCGGCAAATACCAGCAGCTTATTTTGGCAAGCGGCGTCCGCTGCAGTCACTGATATCGCAACCATCCTGCCGCTTAATGTCAGTCAAAAACACACGCTTATTTATGTCGAACAGCAGTTCCAAAGCTATCTGCCTATCATGGATACGCGCTTTGCTGATCTAGTCAGCTTTGCCGGACAACGTGATACTGAAGCGGCAAAAACGCTGCGTGAGCAATATGCTGCCAATCGATTAGAAGACCCACAACGTCAGCAGATGGAGCGCTTCTTGTTTGGTCCAAACCGTGAGCTGACGGATACGTTAAATATCATTATCCAGACTCAAATCAATACGATCAAAGAAAATATCGACAGCTATGCCCGTGGCGACTCAATCAATCCAGTCGATATGCAAACCTCGCAAATCATTGAAGAGTTGACTACTTTAAGCTCTTCCTTACATCTGCTCGGTCTATCTAATGCCGCTAATAGCCTGATTAAAGCGGCAGAAGCTGTCAGCACATGGCGTTCGCCTACTCCGGAAGATTTTGATCATTTATTACTCGCACTCATGCATGCAGAAAACGCGACTATCGCCATGGCTGAGATGCATACTCCAGGTGCGATTTATTTGCCGTTGAACAATCCTCATATCTCACTACATCAGCTCAATACCGCTTATGATACCTTGATAGAAGAAAGTCGTACGGTGATTGCCAGTGCTGAACAAGCAATCAATGACTATCTTGCGGAGCCTGAGCGCGATATTCTTAATATTCAAAATACGCCTGAAATGTTGCGTCAAGTGAGCGGCGCGGTACGCTTTTTACAGTTGCTAACGCCTGCCAGTATGCTCAGTCAATTGGCAAGTTATTTGCAGCAGCGTATCAATAGTGGTAATCGTATCGATGATGGCACCTTAGCTTATATCGCCGATGTTATTATGGCAGTAGACCATCATCTAGATGGTTTTGAAAACAATCGCCCTGTCAGCAAACAAGCATTGGATGTTGGACAACATAGCTTAAGCCAATTGCTTGCCGCTTAATTATTCATTTAAATATTTATACAAAGACAAGCTTATATCAGCTTGTCTTTGACCGTTTGGAAACATACATGATAATCTGCGCATTTGTCCTATCTGATGAAACAATCTTATGTCGTCAAACGCCTAATGGCTGGTGGCCTTTGCAGGTTCAGCTACCACACTCTGATGTCAGTAGCGAGCAAGCTTATCAATTGGGACAGGTTACGTTATTTGACAGCTTAGCGCCAAATAGCTGGCTGCTTAATGATGGTATACAAAAAGAGGATAACGCTAATACCATTACTGTGCACGCAAGCTGCGCTATCACTTATGAATATGCGATAGCAAATAACATTGCCTTACCTGATATTTTAGACAGTAGTGACTTAGAAAGCAGTGACCTACAAAGTAGCGGCAATCGCATTAGTGATTCAAAGAGTAATATCACTGCATTTGTACCTTATCGACAGCTGATCACGCAACTGCCATCCGCATTGTCTGCCCAGCTTAGCCAAGCCATACAGCTACTGCGTTGGCAAGCAGACACGAATTTCTGTAGTCGCTGCGCCGCTCCAGTGGTTCATGCCAAGCAAGCTGAACGCGCTATGGTGTGTCAAGCTTGCCACTTGCGTCAGTATCCGCGTGTACAGCCATGTGTTATTACTGCCATCACTCGACCAAACCCACAAACCGGTGAAACACAGATTTTACTGGCACATCATCATCGTTATGGGCAGCAAAAAACCTCTCAACAAGCGCTACAGTATGGTTTGATCGCAGGTTTTGTAGAAGTCGGTGAAAGTCTAGAGCATGCTGTGGTACGCGAAGTAGCAGAAGAAGTGGGCATTAGCTTGTCCGATATTCGCTATGTGAGCAGTCAACCGTGGCCATTTCCCTCTAATCTGATGTTAGGTTTTCGAGCATCGTATGCGGATGGCGATATCGTTATACAAGAAGATGAGCTGTCACATGCAGATTTTTTTGATCTATCAAAGCTGCCAAAAATACCCTTTAAGGGTAGCATTGCTTATGCTCTGATTGAGCAAATTGCCAATGAGCAAGGCGTAGCTATTTAATCTATAGTATCTAAGCATCATTCAGCATTTATCCATATCGCCATTATCTTATTTATTCTAATATCAGCGCTCAATGCTCAGAGCATTTAGCATTGATATAAAGGTTTTAAAGCACATGCAAAGCACCGTTATTAAAAACAGCAGTCATATCCGTCTAACCAATCTGCCAATCTTGTTCGATTCGCTGAATATAGAAACGTTGCCTGCTGATGTTCAGGAAAAAATCGCGCGCATTGATGCCAGCCTACCGCAAACACAGTGTGGTCTGTGCGACCATGCTGATGGTTGCTTACCGTATGCGGTCGCTATCGTGATGGATGGTGAGCCACATAATAAATGTGTGCCGGGTGGTCAGCCAGTGACGGATACTATCGCGCATATTATCAATACTGATATGCCAACACTCAGCACTAAATCTTCAAAATGGCCGCTAGATGCTACTTCTCAGCGTCCTGTTGAAGTGCGTGCTGTCATCCGTGAAGATGATTGCATCGGCTGCACCAAATGTATTCCCGCGTGCCCAGTGGACGCCATCGTTGGTACTGGCAAGCATATGCATACTATTTTCACCGATTTGTGCACAGGCTGTGAGCTATGTATCGCGCCCTGCCCTGTTGATTGTATCGATTTGGTCACGGTTGAGCGCACGCTTTTGACAGTAGAGCGCACCCTTGAGCAAGAAGATTTAAGGCAGCGTTATCATACCCATTTAAACCGTGTCAGTAAGCAGCTGGCTGATAGCAGTAACAGCAAACCCGTGGTCAGCATGGTAGAAGCAAAGCTCAACAATGCTGCCAGTCAGTCTTTAAACATCAGTGAAGAACAAGCGAAGAACACCATTGCCGCTGCCAAGCTGCGCAGCAAAATTAAAAAACTGGCAAAGCAGCTTGACGTGCGACCAAATGACAGTAAACAAGCAGAGCTTGCTGCATTGCAAACAGAGCTTTCACAACTTTAATAATCAATAAAATAATAGCGAATAACGATAGCAAAAACACTATGAGTAAAACTGTCAAACACAAAACAGCTGATACCCCACCATCGAGGCGTATGCCCAATCGTGACGTACGCCCATTTTTTGAGAAGCTGGCAGCGACGATTGACGAGCCAGTTACTGAGCTCCACTATGGCAGCAATTTTGAGCTGCTTATTGCTGTGATTTTATCAGCACAGGCAACCGATGTAAGCGTTAATATTGCTACCAAGCAATTGTATCCAGTGGCTAATACGCCTGCGGCGATACTCGATTTAGGCGAAGAAGGTTTGAAAGGTTATATCAAAAATATTGGCTTATTTAACGCCAAAGCCAAAAACGTTATCAAAACTTGCCGTGATTTGATTGATAAATTTGACAGTACTGTTCCTGATAATCGTAAAGACTTAGAATCACTTGCCGGCGTCGGGCGCAAGACCGCAAATGTGGTCTTAAATACCGCCTTTGGTCAGCCAACCATGGCAGTCGACACTCATATTTTTCGCGTCGGCAATCGTACTGGGCTTGCGACGGGCAAAAACGTCTTAATTGTTGAAAATAAACTGGTAGAACGCATCCCAGATGACTTCATCGTTGATGCGCATCATTATCTTATTTTGCACGGACGCTATACGTGTCAAGCACGGACGCCAAAATGCGGCGCTTGCCCTGTCTATGACGAATGTATGTTCAAAGATAAAGCAGCGTTTTTAGAGTTATAATGTGAGCGGATGATAATGATCGCAAAGCCCATCAATAGATATACTTATGATAAAGTATAATAATGCCATGATTGAGCATTACTTATAATAGAACAAGCGCAGCTCACTAGAGTTTTATTGCGTTTCGAGTTAGAATAAGCGTATTTTTAGGCAAGTATGTCAGATTGTTGATCCTGCTGACAATCAGGTGATAGACGTATGATTGGCGACAGCTTCAAGCACGTTGTCAGTTAATAATACGATATAGTACAACGCAAAGCTATCGCCCTCTTAGCCTGACCCCATATGATTTATCCAAATCTGTGTTTTATCTGAATGTATATAATACATGCATTTATGAATAAGTGAATTGAGTAGTACAAATTAAACACTGAGCAATACATTGTTCGGCCAATACCAATTAAAGCAGCGCCCAGACGTTATGCTTTTTCCTATCTTTATTGATTCAATTAAGCGATCCTATTATGCGCGAATACAACTTATTTACCTCAGAATCTGTGAGCGAAGGTCATCCTGACAAAATGGCTGACCAAATATCAGACGCCATCCTCGATGCCATCTTACGTCAAGATTTAAATGCGCGTGTGGCGTGCGAAACGCTGGTTAAGACAGGTGCTGTTATACTAGCAGGTGAA
>NZ_DATIRM010000338.1:0-2281 GCF_035469765.1 Psychrobacter sp. | reverse complement strand
GCTAGATAGGCAGTTTTTGTGATGTGGAGGCATAACCCAACCAACAGGACATTTAACATGGCTACAAAGAATCCAACCAAAATAGAAATGCGCGACCTATTACAAGCCGGCGCTCACTTTGGTCACCAAACACGTTTTTGGAATCCAAAAATGGGTCCATATATCTTTGGCGCCCGTAACAAGATTCACATCATCAACTTAGAGCACACGGTAAAAGCGTTTAACGAAGCATTGACTTACGTTAACGGCTTAGCAGCTAAGAAAAACAAAGTATTATTTGTTGGTACTAAACGCGCAGCTAGCGGCGTTATCGCTGAGCAAGCAGCACGCGCTGGCATGCCATACGTTGACCATCGCTGGTTAGGTGGTATGTTGACTAACTGGAAAACACTACGCCAGTCAATCAATCGTCTAAAAGAGCTTGAGAAGCAAGCAGAAGACGGTACTTTCGCCAAGCTTACTAAACGTGAAGCACTAGAGCGTACTCGCGATATGCAAAAACTTGAGCGTTCATTGGGCGGTATCAAAGACATGGGCGGTCTACCTGACGCAATCTTCGTTGTAGACGTAGATCATGAAGCAATCGCTATCAAAGAAGCTAAGAACCTAGGTATCCCAGTTATCGGTATCGTTGATACTAACTCTAACCCAGATAACGTTGATTACATCATCCCTGCAAACGATGATGCTATCCGTGCCGTGACTTTGTACGTAACTTCTATGGCTGATGCAATCATCGCTGGTAAAGAATACGCACAAACTCAAGCTGGTGGTAAAGCTGAGCAAGAAGCACCTGCTACTGAAGAAGCGGCTGACGCTCAAACTGAAGAAGCTGCTACTCCAGCAGAATAAATCGCTGAGTGATATGGTTTAATGTTGTAAGGCTGCCTTGATAGTTTGTCTATTGGCAGCCATGTAACATGACTAACAGCATAAAGATAAACAATAGGCATGATGTAGTATTACTCGTCATGCCTTATTGTTAAAGCGGATTTATTAAAGTGGCGTTGTTAAGCCGCTATACAGAATTTAAGTGGGTTTAGATATTGTGCACTCCCATATATAATAATGCTCACATACATAATAAAAGGTAACTCTTATGTCAGAAGTAAAAGTATCTGCCAAAATGGTAAAAGAATTGCGTGACCGTACTGGTCTTGGCATGATGGAATGTAAAAAAGCGTTAGAAGAATCAAACGGTGATGTCGAAACTGCCATTGATAACCTACGTAAATCTGGTCAAGCGAAAGCGGCTAAAAAAGCGGGTAACATCGCAGCTGACGGTGCTATCATCATCGCTCAAGGCGATAACAAAGCATTCTTGTTAGAAGTTAACTGCCAAACTGACTTCGTTGCAAAAGATGAAAACTTCGCTGCATTTGCAGAAACAGTAGCGAACCTTGCATTAGAAAACAATGTGACTGACGTCGCTGCTATCGCTGAATTGCCATATGGCAATGGTCAGACTGTTGAAGAAGCTCGCGTATCTTTGGTACAAAAAATCGGTGAGAATATCCAAATCCGCCGTGTTGAAGTACTTGAAGGCGCTAACATTGCTGCATACCGCCATGGTCTACGTATCGGCGTAGTCGTATCTTACGAAGGTGGTAGTGCAGACACTGGCAAAAACCTTGCTATGCATATTGCTGCGTTCAACCCAGTTGCTATCGATGACGAAGACGTCGCTGCTGATTTATTAGCGCGCGAAAAAGACATCATTGAAGCAAAAGCACGTGAGTCTGGCAAGCCTGACAATATCGTTGAAAAAATGATCGAAGGTGGCTTACGTAAGTACTTAGAAGAAGTTACTTTACTACGTCAGCCTTATGTTATGGACAATGAGAAAAAAGTTGGTGACGTACTAAAAGCTGAAGGCGTAAAAGTACTTGGCTTCAAACGTCTAGAAGTTGGTGAAGGCATTGAGAAGAAGCAAGAAGATTTTGCTGCTGAAGTTGCTGCAACCCAAGCACTAGCTAACAAGTAAGTTTTAAAATGCAGTGAGTGCTGAGTATATTTTTGCTCAGTACTTATCGGTTGTTTTATATAAGAAGCAATCAAGCATAAAAAAGCCCGTTATTTATTTAACGGGCTTTTTTGTGGCTGTTATTTTTATTTTAGATTAACGTAAGGCTAAATAAGCCGAGTTGGCGTAGCTTGCGCTATTACTGTTGCTACTGGTGCCATAACTAACGTTTTGGATACTGCCACCATTACTAGTAGTTCCAGTATTACTATTATTGGCGTTCATGCTATTGCCTGATAGCCCTGAATCATTTTTATA
>NZ_DATIRM010000337.1:0-2824 GCF_035469765.1 Psychrobacter sp. | reverse complement strand
AATACTAATGGCGACGGCGTTATGACAGGCACCGGTAACAATCCCGACAAGGTACCCTATCAACTGCGCTCTAATGCTAGCGGAGAAATATGGGGAAATACCGCCACTGCTACTAGTAGGGGAAATGGGGTTGCCAGCACTGGCAACGGCTTAGTTCAACCACATACTGTCTATGTCACAGTACCTAGTGCCGACTTTAAGCCGGACACTTACTCTGATACGGTAACGGTTCATGTAAACTATTAGTGGCAGTATAAACCCGTTTTGACTGACCGCGTCTTGCTTATATTTACACACTGACCACAGTTACACAACTTTTGGGATAACTCTTATATATCACCTTTTGAATTTAAAAAGCGCTATTATGATAATCTTAATCTGTTAGGTGAAGCTGCCTGACTCAGGTAAATCAACCTCCGATATAGTCGGGGCAGTTCAGAGTAGTGTCACATGAAATTAAGTAGTTATGAAAAATCATCCTATAGATATGACGTACAAGGTGTAAGAGCAATAGGTGCATTGCTTATCATGATCTATCACATCTGGATTGGGCGGGTTTCGGGCGGGGTAGATGTCTTCTTTGTAGTCTCTGGATATTTCATGGCAGGAATGCTAACTCGTTCATATTTAAAAAATGAACGAGTTAGACCTTTTGAGTTCTGGGGAAGGATTATCAGGAGGATTGCTCCTTTAGCTTATACGGTAATAGCGTTTACGTTGATACTAGGATATTTTTTGCTGCCTGCTAATTTCTGGCGGCATGATATGCAAGGAGTTTTAGCAAGCATCGTGCATTTAGAAAACTGGTATCTCATATTTAGAAATGCAGACTATCTTGCGCGTAGTGATCCTCCAAGCCCTGTACAGCAGTTTTGGGCGTTATCACTTCAAATGCAATTTTACTTAGTACTACCGCTAATTTTTTATGTAGGGGTAGTATTATCAAAGGTGTTTAACTCTTATAAAGTTTTACTTTACTTAACTTGTACCCTCATAGTTATATCCTTTTCCTACTCTCTGTATTACACCCATACAAACCCATCTGCTGCATATTTTCATCCAGGCACAAGAGCTTGGGAGTTTTTAGTTGGAGCTGCGATATTTTTAGTATTACCTTTTATTAAGTCATCATTAAAGGTATCTCGTATATTGTTATGCACTGGGTTTTTGTTGATTTTAGCTGTGGGAATTATTGTACCTCAAAATAGCTCATATCCAGGCAGTATAGCGGTGCTACCTGTAGCTGCTGCAAGCTTTATGATTATAGGAGGAGCAAATGCTAGTTCAGGTCTGGTTTATAAACTTCTTTCGTCAAAACCACTTGTATATATCGGAGGCTTATCATTCGCTATATACCTTTGGCATTGGCCAATCCTTATTTATTTTCAGCATTATTTTGATGTAGCGCCAGGTGAAGTCGGTTATTTCGAAGGTATTATAATAATCTTATTAGCTTTTGTTTTATCTATCGTTTCCAAGAAGTTGATTGAAGATCCTATTGCAAATATCAGAAAGACAAACACTTTTGCTTCTTATGTTATAGGCGCTTTGTGCTTTGCATCAGTTGCACTGCCTAGTTTATTTATATATATAAAAATTGACAGGATTCATGATAGTTTTAAAGCGCATGAAGTCATTAGTAATGATTTTTATAAAGGTAGAAGCGCTTACGCACAAAATGGCTCTCCAAACATTAATTTAGATAATTTTATTGGTAATCAAGGTGATATTAACACCCCTAGCCTTGATGTCACCTCTCACGGATTAAATAATGGGAATATGTTATTTAGCGAGTCTGGCGACACGAGTAGTGATAGGTCTATACTATTAGTTGGCGGGAGTACAAATGCGCATTGGGAGCCATTTTTCAGCTATTTAGGCAAGAAACATGGTTTTAAAGTTATAGTTTTTGATAGAACATCTTGTTCGTTTGGCTACAACCCTAATACTCCTCCATCAGAAAACTATCAAGCCTGTAATGACTGGAACGATAAAATCATTGAAGTTATAACTCATATGAAGCCACAACCCAAAATCGTTGTTGTTAATACATCGAGACATCAAGATAGAAAAGAATTCACACCTATTGGATCTATTAAAAGTATAAAAGAAGTATTATCTCTTGGAATTCCAGTTATAGGGATAAGAATAAATCCGTTACAACAGGATCCTAATAGTTGTTTATGGAAAAGCCATGAGGCTTCTGATTGTGCAGTTAGCTTTTCATCATCTATGGAAAGAATCAACCCTGCAATCCAATTTAAAAACGATAAGGAATTATCAGGTTTATATCTCGTCGACTTCAAAGATGTTCTTTGTACAAACGATATATGCCCTGCTGCATTTGAAGGATACCTGACTATGACAGATGATGAACATTTAACGTATAGCTATATCCATTATCTTGCACCAGCATTGGAAAAATCGCTTCATACGCAAGTCCCAAACTTCATGAAATTAATTGAGGAGTAGTTTGCTAAGGTGATTAGATAAATTAGTAGTCTAAATACTCTCTAATTGGAGACCATCCTAAACTTTGTGTAACAGTCATTTAGCTTGAGCCAATAGTTATACAGAATCTGGAATACTCCTCAACATTCTATATGGTTCGCCATACCCCTACATAACACTCAATACCTGAAAAACGCCCAAAATAAAGGGCATACGGTCAATGACGGTATGCCCTAATATTGTGTTTGGTCGGAACGGCAGGATTTGAACCTGCGACCACTACACCCCCAGTGTAGTGCGCTACCAGACTGCGCTACGCCCCGAATGACTGACTATTCTACGCAAAATTATGTATATTGCAAGAGCTATTTAT
>NZ_DATIRM010000336.1:0-2401 GCF_035469765.1 Psychrobacter sp. | reverse complement strand
AACGCCCGAGCAAGTGCTGCAAGCAGACGATGTGCTGGTGGTCTACGGCGCGAACAAACATATCAATCAGTTTTTACGTAGTGTTGGGGTTAAAGTACACTAATCGATAGAGGGTAACGTTATGAATAAATGTCGCATATCCGTCCTATGTCTTGCTAGCTTACTACTGTTTAGCGGTTGTGATGGGGCTAAACAAGATCCCAACGTCATGTTTTCAGAAGAACATCAAAATCCCATTAAAGAGCTTGAGAACAGCTCAAAAAAAGTTGATCACAGCAAGTTTGGCTATAAACAAACCTTTTATGTACCGATTTATTCAGACATTTATACCGATAGAGACAGCCGTAAGGTTTTACTGTCAGCGACCTTGAGCGTGCGCAACACAACTTTAAAGAACTCACTATATATTAATAAAATAGATTATTACGGGACACATGGCGAGCTTGTCAAATCATACTTAACAGAAACCATTGAGCTACCAGCCATGGCAACCTTGAATTATATTGTCGAAAGAGAAGAAGATAAAGACGGTTCGGGCGCTAACTTCATAATTGAAGTTGAAGGTGTAGATGAGACCGTGAGACCAGTCATTGAGGCAGTTATGATTGGTAACTTCAGTAATAAAAGCTTTGCTTTTATTACCGAGGGTACGCCGGTTGTGCACTGATAAAAAATCATTTTATATTAAATGTATATTGTTCTTGGGGCTGTAGTAGATAAGGATTAAATATCACACCATTTTCTCAGAGTTTTAAGTTGATTAGATGGTGACCCATATTTCAATCTAAACTCACACTCTTTTAAAAATAAATGGAAATACTTCTTATCAATGCCATTATATTTTCTGAGTGTTCGCTTAGACTGATTCCAAAAGTTCTCAATGCCTAAAATTAGTACAACCCATATTCTGGAACAGTTTATATAAATTATTCTCCATCCCGCCTTTTGCGGCAGGCAAACTTGATTTGCTGATTACTTTTCCAGAGTTTATCCTTGATAATTTATCGTATGTGACGCCATTTGAAGAACAGCATTTATGTGTGACGGGCGATAAAAATACCTTTGCAGCAGATATCTTCACACTGGCGCAAGTTGCCGCACACCCGCAGCTGATGGTATCACCTTCGCGTGCCAATTTGCGTGGCTCCCATGATCAATGATTTGCAGAAAAAGAAAAAGGGCTCAAACGCCATATTGTGATGTCAGTTCCTAGTTTCTTTGCAGTGCCAGATATCCTGTACACCACCGACATGATTTTATCCTTCACGGTTACTACCAAACAGTAAAGTCAAAGAGCTTAAATTCGAAGCATTACCACCTACCTTTAAGGTCATAGCAGCATAGCACCCACGTACCAGTGACAGTGGTATACATCGTTGGTTAATTGAACAATTACGAAACGTATGATGGCTAGGCCGTGTTCTCACTTCAAGGCCATAAAATGCATAAATGTGCTAATTAATGATACATGCTAGTTAAATCTTAATACAACCGCATCGATCTGATCTAAACGTTATTCACCATGGTGTTTGGTGATAAAATCGCCGCCAGCTCTTCATCGCTTAGCAATTTTTCTTGTCTGACCAACTCGGAGACGCCCAAACCGCTTAATAAGGCGTGGCCTGCGATACGACTAGCATTATCATAACCGATGTGTGGCACCAATGCCGTCACAATACCAATACTGTTTTCTACATGCTGCGCACAGCGTTCTTTATTGGCCGTGATGCCCTGAATACATAGCTCATCCAGCATACGAATGGATTTTTCTAACATACGAGCATTGTTCAACAGATTGTAGATAATCAAGGGTTCCATGGCATTTAACTGCAACTGCCCTGCTTCTGCCGCCATGGTCACGGTCAAATCGGTGCCCATGACTTGAAAAGCCGTCTGGTTCATCGCTTCAGGAATCACAGGGTTGACCTTACCCGGCATAATGGAGGAGCCCGGCTGCATAGCTGGCAGGTTGATTTCACCCAGACCAGTGCGCGGGCCGCTAGAGAGTAAGCGCAGATCATTGCTGAGTTTGGAGAGTTTGATTGCCAAACGTTTGAGTGACCCTGAAAAGGTAATAAAAGCCCCCATATCGGCACTCGCGGCCACAAGATCTTCTGCAAGCCTGACTGGCAAACCACTGACCGCTGCCAATTCATTGATAGCCAAATGCGCGTAGCCTCTAGGCGCATTGATACCTGTACCAATGGCTGTGCCCCCTAAATTCACTTCACATAACTGAAGACACGTGTGTTCTATACGAGCAGTCTCGCCGCCCAAATCACTGGCAAAAGCATTAAATTCTTGTCCCAACGTCATCGGCACCGCATCTTGAAGCTGAGTACGTCCCATTTTTAACACATCACTGAACGCTTCTCCTTTGGCCGCCAAGCTGTGCTGTAAC
>NZ_DATIRM010000335.1:0-7006 GCF_035469765.1 Psychrobacter sp. | reverse complement strand
GTACACAGCAATATTTGTGCAATTGAGACTTTAGTGTATAAGATTGCCGTCATAATTGCATCACTGATAAAGACAAATGCTGTATGTGTTTGTTTAATAAAGCAGCAAAAACGTGCTTATTAGAGGATTTTGGCTATAAATAATGTCATAAATCATGAAAATATAAAAAGGATTTCTATTCATGCAGCTTTTGCTATAATGCAAAACTACATTTCTCAACGATTGATACGTATATGAGTAGCACTGATACCTTAACGCCATCTCAAACCTCGACAAATGCACAGGTTTTAGATGCCACCACACACGCGAATATTCATGACAAGCTTGCTCGCGCGCTTGGCATTAAGACTGCTCAAGTCAATGCGTTTGTGAAATTGTACGATGAAGGCGCGACTGTTCCGTTTATTGCCCGTTACCGTAAAGAGAAGACGCAGAATCTTGACGATGCGCAGTTACGAGCGCTTGAGAAGTCTCTCAATTATGAACGTGACATGGCAACCCGTCGCCTCAAAATTACTGAGCTGCTCAGCACGCAGGGCAATTTGACCGATGAGCTACAGAAGCGTATTGATAATGCTGTATCAAAGCTTGAGCTTGAAGACATCTACTTGCCATATCGTCCGCGTCGCCGCTCTCCTGCCGCCAAAGCACGCGCTGCTGGTCTTGATGTTGCTGCCCAAGCAGTACTAACGCAAGAAATCACGCCGACGGATGCGCTAGCAGACTATCAAGTACAATCGAGCATTACTGATGAAAGTGGTCAAGAGATTGACGTTGACTTCAGTGATATCGACAAGCAGTTGGCAGGTGTACAAGCCATCATCGTTGATGAATGGACACAAGCATTAGATTTGCTTGATAATTTGCGTAGCGGTTTTGCCAAAACAGCCAGCATCGTCTCAGCGGTTGCCAGTGATGAAAAGCGCGAAGTCGGTGAAAAATTCAAAGATTATTTTGAGCATAGTGAAAGCCTTGCTCGTCTGCCAAATCATCGTCTATTAGCGATGCTACGTGGTCGTCAAGAGAACGTCTTAGGTCTAAAAATTGAAGGCGAAGATGCACCATTTATTGAAAAAATCGTGAAGCACTTTGAGATTGATGCCAAAGCGCCTGATGCCCGTCGTGAGTTTTTGACAGAAGCGGCGACCAGCTTATGGAAAGACAAATGGCGTCCACATATCGAGCATCGATTATTGACTGAAAAGCGTCTAACCGCTGAAGCTGATGCGATTGATGTATTTGCTAATAATCTACAGCATTTACTTATGTCAGCGCCTGCTGGACGCAAAGTAATTTTAGGTGTAGATCCTGGTATCCGTCATGGCGTAAAAATGGCGATTGTCGATGCCCAAGGTCATGTCATGTTAGACAGTGAAGACAAGCCTGTGGTTGCTACGGTCTATCCATTCGCACCTGATAATAAAATGGATGAAGCCAAAAAAGTCATCGATGAGCTATTAAGCACTTATAATGTCGATTTGGTCGCTATCGGAAACGGTACAGCGAGCCGAGAAACAGACGCAATGATTAAAGAGATTTTAGCGGCGAACGAGTCATTAAAAGCCAAAGCAGTCATCGTGAATGAGTCTGGCGCGTCAGTCTATTCTGCCAGTGAGCTCGCCACTGATGAGCTTGGCAATCTGGATGTCTCTGTACGCGGTGCAGTGTCTATTGCTCGTCGTTTGCAAGATCCATTGTCAGAATTGGTTAAAGTTGATCCAAAAGCGATTGGCGTTGGTCAGTATCAGCACGATGTTAACCAAACCCAATTGGCAGATAGTCTTGATAAAGTCACACAAGATAGCGTTAACGCCGTTGGTGTTGATGTAAATACCGCAAGCCCAGCTATCTTAGCGCACATTGCCGGCTTAAATAAAAACGTCGCACAACAAATCGTCACGTATCGTAAAGAGCATGGCGCATTTGATAGCCGCGAGTCATTGAAAAACGTTCCACGTTTAGGCGCTAAGACCTTTGAGCAAGCAGCAGGATTTTTGCGGGTTCATGGTGGCAGTAATCCACTAGATGCTACTGGCGTACATCCAGAAAGCTATGCCTTAGTTGATAGTTTGCTGACCCAAACAGGTAAAGCATTGCTAGAAATCATCGGTAATGATGGTGTGTTAAATAGCATTGATACCGCTGCGCTAGCTGCTAATGATGAAAATGTGAGCGTAAAAGCCATTTTGGGAGAGCTTGCCAAGCCCGCTCGTGACCCACGCCCTGAGTTCAAAACCGCCAACTTCCGTGAAGACGTCAATAGCATTAAAGACTTGAGCGAGGGCATGACTTTAGAAGGGGTTGTCACCAATGTGACCGCCTTTGGTTGTTTTGTCGATGTCGGTGTACATCAAGACGGTTTGGTGCATATCTCACAGATGGCTAATGACTTCGTTGCAGACCCGATGAACCGCGTGAAGCCGGGTGATATCGTTTCAGTCCGTGTGATCTCTATCGATGAAAAACGTGGCCGTATTGGTTTTAGCATGAAACCTGAAGGTGAAAAACCCTCACGTCCAGCTGCAAAGCCTGCAACGACTAATAACGATGAAAAAGCCAGTCGTCCACGTCCCAATCGCCCAGCTGGTGATAAGCGTCCGTCTAAGCCTAAGCGTCAAGACAGTAGTAATAGTAACAGCAATAGCCGCAGCAAGGCTCCTCGGGCGGAAAAAGCAGAAGCACCTAGCAAAATGGGTACTTTTGGTGCATTATTGCAAGAAGCTGGTGTGACTAAAGCTAAGAAATAAAACGTCGTATTTGTATTATAAGCAGTAATAAAAAAGGCAGCCATTAGGCTGCCTTTTTTAATTAAATCAACTGTGCTTTTTAATCACTATATAGTCGGTGAAAAGTAATATCGATACAACACGTACTGCTGGTGCAAATTTTTCTTGCTTGCTGTGCCTACGCAGACAGAGGCTGCAAAAAATTTACACCAGCAATACTGTAGCGACTTTAAAGTATTTCAACTATATTTAGCTTAATCATTGTCTGAGCACAGTTACTTAGGTATTTACTTATAGATCGTCTTCTTCTGAAACTTCTGTTAAGTCTTCTTCCACATCTAACACCGCTTCTTCAGAGATGATTTTAGTTGTTTGTAATTCTGAATTTTTTAAAGCTTCTAACGGCGCTTTTATTTCGGTAGTCATCGGCTGTTGCCCAAGATTACTAGTAACGCGTGCACGTGATATGGTTTGAGTTTCACTAATCGCAAACGGGCTAAACTTGTCTGTTTTAGCGTCAGTATTAGATGTATTGGCACTAGCATTGTCATCAGTACTTTCAACTTCAGCCACTACTGCAACGGTGCTGTTTTTAGCGGTAGCTTTCGTTTGAACAGCAGCAGTCGTTCCAGCTGGAGCTGCCATTGCCAATGTTGGAATTGCTAGGGCAGCGCCGATAAGTAATGATAAAGGTAGGGTGCGGTTATTCATGCGTATATTCCTTAATTGACAGTCTTCTAATGTCTGTTGAAATGTCATCAAATTGATTTTGGAAAATGCTATTCGCTATAGCAGCTATCCATTTAGTACTTTGCATCTATATGTTTAAAATATCTAACATATAAGTAATAGGAAAAATAAAATCATGACAATCAATAAGCGACTATCATGATCAGTTATTGGCAATAACTTTACTTAGATATTGATATTATTCTTTAACACGTTGATACGCACTGAGTTTGGAATACCAACCATTTTTAGATACTAGGAAAGATAATAGCAATTTAGAGGTGATATACTCAGTAGCATAACGATTAATAGTCTAACAGGCTGCTGCCACTAAGTGATTTAGTGCAATTATTGTAGTGTTATTGTTAGATAAAAAACCGTACCTTGTTGCCAAGGTACGGTTATCAAAATGGTTAGAAAAGGACACTATGAAGTTAATAGATACTAGCCATTAATCACATCAAAGCTAAGACCAGCATGTTCCTCTAAACGCTCAATTAGCTTGTCGCCCATTGCAGAGGCAGGTGTCCAAAAGCCGCCGCTCACTTCTTCTTTACTGATATCTTGCGCTAAACATAATGCCGCTTGTGACAACATACGTGAAGTGCTGCCGTAGCCTGGATCTTTGTCACCCGTTACCTTGGTAGCAATGCTGTCTTGGTTAGCCGTTTGTCCAAAAAGGCGAATATCAAAATAGCCGTTTTCTTGCTCTTCTTTAGAAGGACCTGAGCCTGATTTAGGCAATACGTGCTTGGATAATAACTCGCGGCTTGGCGTAATCATCATGGCAGTTGCAAAGCCAAGCAAGCCTGCACTCAACGCGTAGCTCGTAAGCTTACCTTTGATACCATCTTTCATCCACATCGCTTCGTCATATTTAAAGTCGCGACCATATTCATAACCAAGCAATTGATTGCTGCGATGCACAATGCGCGTATTGATACTTGCCATCACAAAAGGCGCAAGCCAGCGCTGATGTTCGCTATCGTATTCTGGTTTGCTGACATTGCTCTGTTGCATGTTTGGCGCATCTTTATCATCGTTTAGCAAATAAGGGTTTGCCACTTGCTTGCGGCGAGATTTATCTTGTCCGACTTCTTCAAAGATAGTCACCATTGAAGCAATGGTACCGCCTGATAGTCCGCCTTTTGCAGCTTTGACGCGCATATGAATCACATCGCAAGCACTATCGAACTTTGCTTCAGCCTGCTTTTGCGTAAAGTAAACGCCTAAGTCTGATGGAATAGAATCAAAGCCACAAGAGTTGACGATACGAGCACCACGTTGTTTTGCTGCCTCTTGATACTTATCCATCATGTCTTTAATAAATATCGCCTCACCAGTGAGGTCAACATAATCGGTACCATTATCAACACACGATTTGATAAGTGGCTCGCCATATTTAAGATAAGGTCCAACAGTTGAGATAATGACTTGCGTTTGCTCTGTCATTGCATCAAGGCTTGCCGCATCATCGCTATTAGCAATAATAATATCTACTTTGCTTGCCAGTCTGGATTGCAGTTCATTGAGCTTTTCTTGATCACGACCGGCTATCGCCCAAGTGATTTCAGTGCCGTTCTTGTCTTTGTTAGCAGATAGAAACTCTGCCAGATAATGAGCAGTGATTTGCCCAACAAAGCTGGTCGCTCCGTATAAAACTACCGCATAAGCTCGTTTTTCACTATTAGATTTTTTGTTATCACTTGATGAGTTGGTACTCTTTGATATATCCGTATTCATCGTTATTTTCCTTGTTAATGTGCTTTGTCAAATGATTGTTATAAGAAAATAATGGTTAAGATTAATTTAGATTAGAAAAAAGGCGTCACAAATAGTATTTATCAAATAAAACGTAACATCTTTGGATAATCTTCTCATATACCTAGTAGTACTTAAGTGCTTATTTACCGTTTCCACACATAAGTGCTGAAAATATCTTTAAATGGTAAGATTTGCTACAAAGTTTACATAACCTATCGACATTATTACCAAAATGAACCTTTTATCTTGAAAATCATTGCTACTCTATATTCCCAAGCACTAAAAGCTGTAACAAAATAAAAAGTACAATATCAGATGATTGGTAGTGTAAGTAGTTAGCTGTGTAGCACTGACTATAGCAACCTTATTATTTGACTTTTCAATTACTATTTTAGGAGAATTATTATGTTTCGTTGGGCTATTATTTTCGCTGTAATCGCATTGTTAGCAAGTTTCTTAGGATTTGGTGGTGTTGCTGGATTGTCTGCAAACTTCGCCTATATCTTGTTAGCATTAGCAGTCATTCTATTCATCGTGGCGTTTGTTAGCCGCCGTATGTAATAGGAAAGTATACTCGTCCTATAAAGACATTAGCCAGTTAGAAAACTGGCTAGTAAAAAAGACCTTAGATTGATGAATCTGAGGTCTTTTTTTATGGCTAAAATATAGCTGTCTGCTAAGTTATTCGTAGTAAACACAAAGCTTAATATTTATAAGCGTTTGGGCTGAACGATATGCTCCATACGTTTTGCCAAACGAATATCGTGGCTAGTAATACCGCCAGTATCACCAGTGGTCAGGCGAACCTCGACCACATTATAGGCATTACTCCATTCAGGATGATGCTCTAACGCTTCAGCATGAAAAGCCGCTTGATTCATAAAGCACATCGCTTCAACAAAATCGCTAAAGTGGTAAGTTTTTACGATAGAATTACCATCGCGCTCCCAGCCTGGCAACTCTTCTAACTGTAAATCGACTTGTTGGTTAGATAAACTACTCATGGTGATATCCTTTATTATTATGGTGGATGGAAAAATGACTATTAACGATAAAATAGTGTAGCGACTACTATAAGTTTTATGTGCTTTCACGAACGGAGCAAACGCTTATACGATAAATAAAAAGTCATAGGATAAAAAACCCAACTATTGCTGATAATTTATTATATATTTGGCTACAAACATACGATAAAAGTATCAAGAAAATAGGAGGGCAGTGACATTAATAATGAGAGTATATAGCGCTAGTATAACGGTTAATAGGGCAAACTATCATAGCTATCTATTGTTAAATATACTTATTCAGTAGTTTGAGCTATAGCAGATCTTTATATTCAGGGTTTTTATTAATATAAGAGGCAACAAACGAGCACTGAGGTACGACTTTTTTGTTATGCTCACGAGCATAGTCCAATGCTTGTTTAACCAATGCTGAACCCACGCCGTGACCGCCTAGCTGTGGTGGCACGATAGTATGATCGTATACCAACTTATCATCACGCTCTTTATAGCTGATATAGCCTGTCTGCCCGTCAATCAAAGTCTCAAAACGTTTTGCTGCCTCATTATGGACGATATTCATATCTAATTTTGTACTGACATTACTCATAAAAACTCCCTATCTATGGTTAGATATTATACTTATTTATACATTACTGACTTAGCATTGGTTTTTCAATATAAGCCTATTTTAATTATTTCTACTCTTATTATTGTGCAGATGTTCAGTCTACATTTCTAGGCTGTTAGCGTAAGAGTAGATAGGGCAAATGTTAACATTTTTAA
>NZ_DATIRM010000334.1:0-6939 GCF_035469765.1 Psychrobacter sp. | reverse complement strand
ATCGATACTACCGTCAATGGTATCGTCAGTCCTGCTGATGGTATGATATCGCAGCTTGGGCAGATTCATGACCATCAGCTACTACAAGCAAAAGGTCGTGACTATGATATCGGTCAGCTCTTAGCGGATAGCGCAGATGGCGATTATTTCGCTGACGGTAGTTTTGCCACGGTCTATCTTGCCCCAAGCAATTATCACCGTGTGCATATGCCATTCGATGGTACTCTTATTAAAACTCGTTATGTCCCTGGTACGCTGTTTTCGGTCAATAATACCACGGCTGCTAATGTACCGGATTTGTTTGCTCGTAACGAGCGCCTTGTCTGTCTGTTTGATACCGCCTATGGTAAAGCGGCTGTTATTATGGTCGGTGCGATGATTGTCGCTGGGATTGAGACGGTCGCGACGGGTAAAATTAGCCGTACCGATGATATTCAAGAAGCAGACCATGATATGAGCTTTAAAAAAGGTGACGAGCTTGGTCGTTTTTATCTGGGCTCAACAGCGATTGTGGTAATGCCAAAAGCGGCAAAAACTGATTGGCAAGCCACTATGAAGCATGGCTCAACGGTACAAATGGGTCAACTATTAGGCAACGCTAAAATCTAATATTATTTATCTAAGTAAAAAACGCTTTTAATGAGCGACATTAGCATAGGCAGTAATCAGATTACTGCCTATACTTTTCTATTTGTCTTAATATATAGTTAAAATACCTTAAAAACGCTACGGTACTGCTGATATAAATTTTTTGCAGCCTCTGTCTGCGTAGGCACAGTAAGCAAGAAAAATTGATATCAGCAGTACGTTATGTATCGATATTTCTTTTCCCTGACTATAGTGAAATCCTTTTAAAAATGTGCGCTTAACCCCTTCTCTACTTTCCTATCTATAAACGTCTCTTCTCGTAAGCTGCTATTCTTTTTTGATAGTAAGTCTTTATGTCATCAAACTGTCATATTCATTTGGCATACTCTCCTCATTAACCGCAGAGCATCATTTCAGCAAACCATTGTTATTGTTATTTATAAATGCTTGATACTCAAAATTGATTAATTTTAGGAGAAATAATGCGTTATTCATTCATGGCAGTAGCAATCGCTAGCACTTTGACATTAGCCGCTTGTAACCAAACGACGAGCGACAATGAGAGCGAGAAAACCAACGAAGCAACTACAGCAGCACCATCAAACACCGCTGCTAGTGGCGACGCTAGTGCTAGCTCAGCTGAAAATGTATCGATGAACATTACCGGAGCTGGTGCTTCTTTTCCACAGCCTATCTATGCTAAGTGGTCAGATGCCTACAATAAAGCCACAGGTGGTCAGGTCAATTATCAGTCTATTGGCTCATCGGGCGGTATCAAACAAATTCAGTCAAAAACTGTCGATTTTGGTGCTTCTGATGCGCCGTTGACGCCTGAAGAGCTTGAAGAGTCTGGTCTTATCCAGTTCCCAACAGTCATCGGTGGTGTTGTACCGATTGTCAATATTGATGGTGTTGAGCCTGGTCAGTTGAAGTTAGACGGTCAAACCTTAGCCGATATTTATTTGGGTAAAATCAGTAACTGGAATGATCCTGCTATCAAAGCCTTGAATCCAGATTTGACTCTACCTGATGCCCAAATTACCACCGTATTCCGTTCAGACGGTTCAGGTACAACTTTTAACTTCACGGATTATTTGGCAAAAGTATCACCAGACTGGAAAGACTCAGTGGGTGTTGATAAAACCGTTAAATGGCCAACATCTGCCACTGGTGCGGGCGGTAAGGGTAACGAAGGCGTTTCAAGCTACGTCAACCGTATGAAAAACTCTATCGGTTATGTTGAATACGCTTACGCTAAGCAAAACAACATGTCACACACCGCGCTTAAGAACGCCGCTGGTAACTTCGTACAGCCATCTGCAGAGACTTTTGCCGCGGCAGGTGATATCGACTGGTCACAGCAAGAAGGCTTCTATAAAGTCATTACCAACTCTGAAACAGAACAAGCTTGGCCAATCGCTGCTGCCACTTTTATCTTAGTACATAAGCAACCACAAGATGCCAAACAAGTCGCTGGCGTATTGAAGTTCTTTGACTGGGCTTATACGCAAGGTGATGACGACGCCATGGCGCTTGATTACGTACCGTTCTCTGATACTGCCGTTGCTTTATTTAAAGCAAAATGGAATGATGTCAAAGGCAGCGACGGTCAACCTGTCTATAAGCCTGCACAGTAACCTGTTTATCCTAGTGATTGCATAATCACTGTCGAGCCGACCTCTCAAACCACTATTCTCCGGTAGCGGTTTGAGAGGTTTTATCACAGAAAATTTAAAGGTTTTTTTAAGTTTGTTGTGATAAAACCTCATTGACTCTTTTACTATTTTGACTTGATTCTATTCAACGCTGAGACACTTATGAATGACTTAAGGTCCCAACTGGCTAAACAAAAACGTTACGATACGCTGTTTGTCAATGCAACCAAAGCCTTTGCAATCTTGGTGCTGTTGTCGCTTGGTGGCATCCTCCTCTCATTAATCGTGGGCGCTTGGCCCAGTATCACTGAGTTTGGACTTGGGTTTTATACCAGCAATAATTGGGATACAGTCGCCAATGAATACGGTGCGCTTGCGCCTATTTACGGTACGATTGTCACCTCCTTTATTGCGATCGCTATTGCTGTGCCAGTGAGCTTTGGTATTGCTATCTTTTTGACTGAACTATGCCCGAATTTCTTAAAAAAGCCATTGGGTATCGCCATTGAGCTGTTGGCAGGCATTCCCTCTATCATCTATGGTATGTGGGGCTTGTTTGTATTTGCGCCTTTCTTTGGCGATCACATTCAGCCATGGTTCATTGAGCATGTAGGCCCTTTACCCATTATCGGCAAGCTCTTTACAGGTGCGCCAATGGGGCTGGGTATGTTTACCGCCTCCTTGGTACTTGCCATTATGATTATTCCTTTTATTGCGGCCACCATGCGGGATGTTTTTTCTGTGGTGCCTGAATTATTAAAAGAATCCGCGTATGGCATGGGTGCGACGACGTGGGAGGTGATGTTCAAAATCATCCTACCTTATACCAAAGCTGGCGTGGTCGGTAGCGTAATTTTAGGGCTTGGACGCGCATTAGGTGAAACGATGGCGGTTACTTTCTTAATTGGTAATGCCTTTAATATCAGTCCAAGTCTGTTTACCTCTGGAGTGACGATTACTTCGGCCTTGGCCAATGAGTTTGCGGAAGCGTCCAGTGAGCTACATTTGGCATCACTACTACATTTGGGCTTAATCTTGTTTGTCATTACCTTCATCGTGTTATCTCTGGCTAAGTTGATGCTCATGCGCATGGATAATAAAGCAGGCAATCGATAAGTCTTAGACTGGCTTCTTAGGTTTTGACAGACTTTGAAGGATTGATAAAAGATATGGAAAATAAATATGATGCCTTCTAATAATTCAACCAACGCAACCAATGCGCCGTTACCAGTCAACACAGGATTTGAAGGTCGTTATAACCGAAGCCTTTATAACAAGCGCCGCTGGGCCAATAAGCTAGGACTAGGCTTTGCGATGTCGGCGATGGTTTTTGGTTTGTTCTGGTTGTTTTGGATTTTGTTTACGTTGTTTGTTGAAGGTTTTCAAGGCATCGTACAACTGCCCGTATTTACGGCTGATACCCCACCGCCCATGAGTGTAGGTGGCTTACGTAATGCCATTGTCGGTTCGGTGATGTTGGCCTTTTCAGGATTGTTTATCGGCGCACCTATTGGCCTGATGACAGGTATTTATTTATCTGAATTTTCTCAAGGCAGTATGCTTGGCAAAGTGACGCGTTTCTTAAACGATATTTTGCTTTCTGCGCCATCGATTGTTATTGGTCTCTTTATTTATGCGCTGATGGTCAAAGGTCAAAGTTTCTCTGGTTGGGCAGGCGCATTGGCATTAGCACTGATTGTCATTCCTGTGGTGGTGCGTACCACTGAAAACATGCTCAATCTAGTGCCCAATAGTATTCGTGAAGCGGCCTATGCACTCGGCACCCCTAAATGGAAAATGGTGACGCAGGTTACTATTAAGGCGGCTAGCGCAGGACTCACCACCGGGGTGCTATTGGCCTTTGCCAGAATCACTGGTGAGACGGCACCATTGCTATTCACAGCGTTGAATAATCAATATTTCAGTACCGACATGAGTCAGCCCATTGCTAACTTGCCCAATACCATCTATCAGTTTGCGATGAGTCCTTATGACAACTGGCACACACTGGCATGGTCAGCAGCATTGCTTATTACGATCTCTGTCTTGGTATTAAATATTTTGGCGAGATTCATTGGTGGTAGAGGTCAGACCAAATAAATCTGACGATAAAACACGTGACATCGAGCATTTACTTGAATTTTAATTGAGCTGGGTTGGATAAAATTATGAATTACGTCATCAGCAAAGTTCGTACAAAAACGACTGCTAATTGCTTCAATGAGGCAACAGACAATCAGACAACAGACAATCCATTAAATAGACCTATGTCTACTAGCACGCAGATGCAACAACCAGATATTGCCAGCCTAACCAAGCAAACAATTCATGATATTCCTAAAAATATGCCCGCTGCAAAAATGGAGATTCGTGACCTAAGTTTTTATTATGGTGACTTTCAAGCGCTAAAAAATATTAATATTGATATTCCAGACAAAAAAGTGACTGCCTTTATCGGGCCTTCAGGTTGCGGTAAATCCACACTATTACGTACGTTTAATCGTATGTATGATCTATATCCCGGTATGCGTGCAGAAGGTAATATCAACCTCGATGGCAAAAATATCTTGGGCAAAGACGTCGATGTAAACTTGCTACGCGCTCAAGTCGGCATGGTCTTTCAAAAACCGACGCCATTTCCAATGTCCATCTATGACAACGTGGCATTTGGCGTACGCCTCTACGAGAAGCTAAGCAAAGCTGAGATGGATAATCGTGTCGAATGGGCACTCAAAAAGGCGTCTTTATGGCTTGAGGTAAAAGACAAACTTCGTGCATCAGGATTGTCGTTATCCGGTGGTCAACAACAACGGCTTTGTATCGCTCGCGGTGTGGCGACAAAACCTGAAGTACTGCTCCTAGATGAGCCAACCTCAGCGCTCGACCCTATCTCGACCGGTGCGATTGAAGAGCTCATCACCGATTTAAAAAACGACTATACGATTGCTATCGTGACCCACAATATGCAGCAAGCGGCGCGCGTCTCTGACTATACCGCCTATATGTATCTGGGCGATATGGTAGAGATGGGTGAGACGGATCAGATATTTACCAATCCCGCTCAAAAGGCGACTGAAGATTATATTACCGGTCGTCATGGTTAAAACAATCTGTATTGATAGACTAATTTTTTAGTATCTATTTTATGCTTGCACCCCTATTTAAATCTATAAGAGTAAGGAAGCCGCCATGCTAATAACGCCAAAACATTTATCAAAGAGTTTTGATAATGACTTAGATGATGTGATTGAGCTGTTTATGCAAATGGGTTACATGGCAGCAGAGCAAGTCATGGTTGCGACACGCTCTTTGATAGCTGCAGATGAAGCGACCGCGAAAAAAGTGATTGCAGACGACCGGCTGATTAATCAGCTAGATATTAAAATCGATGAGCAAATCATTTTGTTAGTCACCAAGCACCAACCCACAGCAAATGACTTGCGTTTAGTGATGGCGGTTAGCAAAGGTATTGTTGACTTTGAACGTGTGGGAGATGAAGCAGAAAAAATCGCTCGTATGGCCTGCAAATTAATTAAAGACGGCGCTTCTCCAAGAGGATATTCAGAGGTTCAGCATTTATCCAATAAGGTGCACGTGATGCTACTTGATGCGATGGATGCCTTCTCGCATATGAATCCTCAGCAGGCATTTTCGGTATTGCAAAGTGATGCAGCGGTCAATGAAGAGTATCAATCTGCCACTCGATCCTTGATGACCTATATTATGGAAGACAGCCGCCACGTGTCCAGAGTGATGAATATACTTTGGGTATTGCGCGCCCTAGAACGTGTGGGCGATCATGCTAAAAACATTGCTGAGCTGGTTATTTTTTGCACCAGCGGCAAAGATGTGCGGCATACAAATTTTATGCAAGTAGAAAAAATCGTCCAGCAAACCACGGATGCTGGTAGTAATAAATAACATTTTAAATAGCATTTTCTTTATCGCACACGATGGTCCGTTTAGAACATAGTCCGTTCAAAATAAAAAAGACACGCTTTTAGTAATGCGATACTGCTATAAATTTAACCATCAATCAACCAGCCCTGCGCGGTCGCAAATTCAATCTGCGCTGCTAGCCAATCATAAATACTCGGAAAACTGTCTTTAATAAAGGCATGCGCGCCAGCTACTTGCGAGCGCGTAACGTTAGACTCAATCCACGTTTTTCCGTTGGTATTTAAATTAAGCAAAAACGGTAATATTCTATCGACTACTCTCAACAGCTGGGTTTCTCTGCTGCTGCCGGTCTCCTGTTCTTCCCAAACCTCACTTAAATTAGCAATGCCATTACCACGTTCAGCTTGTAAGCGCGCAATACCAGCCCGTTCTTCAACGTGCGCATCAGTGCGTGTATCGGCATATAAAAAAGTATCACCAGCCTCAATTTCGCCCAAATCATGTACCAATGCTAGCTTTAATAATTTCTCATGATTAATATTCAACTCGAACAACTCAGCGATTGACCAACATGCCATGGCTAAATGCCAAGAATGTTCGGCAGAGTTTTCCAAACGAGTCGTGCCTGTGACATAGCTACGCCGATTAACGCGTTTAAGAGCATCTAATTCTAGTAAAAAATGCGTGACGTCATTTATGTCGATGTTTGAAGCGAGCGCTGAATAGTTCAGAAGGGATTGAGTTGATGACATGATTATCTCTAGCATTTGGCAGGGAAGTTTATAACGCTCAAAAC